>DAOVRJ010000164.1 GCA_030628225.1 Candidatus Zixiibacteriota bacterium
CTAGCCCATCCGGGAAGCATGGACAGGGATGATTTGATTCCCTACCTGGTGGATTTGGGCCTGGATGGGTTGGAGGCCTTTCACTACCGGCACGGCAAGGAAGCTGCTAAACACTACGTTTTGTTGGCCCATCACCATGGCCTGCTGTTTACCGGCGGCTCTGATTGTCATGGAAACCGATTTGGCCAGGGTGCTATAATGGGTCGGGTTCGGGTTCCCTACCACTGTGTCACTGCCCTGAAAAAGCGCAAGCATTGGCTGCAGCTGAGATTGTCAAGCTCCTCGAAGGAGGATACAACCTGAAAAAACTAAAGGGGTTCTATTTCTGCACCCTGGTTTTAATCCTCCTTTTGTTCTCTCCTTTGCGGATGATAGCCGAGGCAGGGGAATCAAGCTCCCTGGATGTGATTCGCCGGGCCCAGCTCAGGGGAGAGCTGGACGACGAGACAGCGCTGGTGTATCGGGTTTGGGCCGTTCTGGACCCGGAACGGCTCCCGCCTGAATTCTCCGGCCAGCCTCAGAGGCTGGTCAAATCGCTGACCCCGTTGTTCCTGGAGGTTCGCTCCCGCTGGGATGAGCTTCGTCCGCAGGCCAAGGCAGCGCTGGCTCCCTATCTGCTGCGGCCCACCGAGCCCGGTCAGGAGCCCCTCCTCTACGGCCACTCCTATTCCGTTCCGGCGGTCTATCACGACAGCCCGGGCGGCCACTTGCGCATCTGGTACGTCACCTCCACTAACGACAGCCCGGATCTCGTCTATACTTACGGGGACACCATCCCCGACTGGATCCACATCTGCGCCGAGGTGTTCGACCACGTCTGGGAAACGGAGGTGGATTCCCTGGGTTACAGGTCGCCTCCGGCCGACGGCTCCTGGTATGGCCAGGAGGACTACGGAGGCGATTCCCGCTACGACATCTACGTCGAGGATCTGAACCGCCATCGGGTTTACGGTTACGCCATGAGCGAGTTCAACACGCCGGGTGTAGCTCCCCGCGCCTATACCAGCTACATCGTGGTGGACAACGATTACTCCAGCACCCTGTATCCGACTTCCGGGGAGGACGGCTTGATGGTCACCGCCGCCCACGAGTTCTTCCACGCCATCCAGTTCGCCTACGACACCTTGGAGGAGAGATTCTTCATGGAGATCTCCTCCACCTGGATGGAGGATGTGGTCTATGATGCGATCAACGACTATTATAACTATCTCTCCCATTCCGGGCATTCCTCCATTTTCAGCCGTCCGGAGCTCTCCCTGACCACCTTTGATGGATTTTACGAGTACAGTAGCTGTGTGTATGGCCATTATCTCTCCAAGAGATTTGATCGCCTTATCATGAGGGAGATCTGGGAGGGTTGCGTCCAGCAGACGGCGTTGGCAGCCATGGATGAGGCCTTGAACGCCCGGGGCAGCGATCTGGCCTCGGCCCACAACGAGTTTGCCGTCTGGAACTATTTCACCGGTTCCCGGGCCGACACGGCCCTCTACTATCCAGAGGGGGACCGATATCCTCAGGTCAAGATCTATTCCGACAACCTGCATTCCAGCTATCCCGTGGAGATGGATTCCGTGTCTCATCCTCCCCAGCCTCTGGGAGCCAGCTATGTTTGTTTCTTGACCCAGGATACCCCGGGTGGTTTCCGGGTCGAGTTTAATGGCCGGCCAAAGGTTACCTGGAATGCCGCCCTGCTGGGCGTTGGACCGCCCCATGAGGTGGTGCAGATTCCCCTGGATGGTTTCGGGCACGGCCAGGGGCAGATGTTCAACTGGAGCGGTTATCAGCAGGTGGCCCTTGTGGTCACGCCGTTCGCTCTCTCGGGTTCCAGCGTGCAGTATGCTTACCAGGCGATGCCTGACTCCAGCCTGATCGGGCCGGACCAGTTCGTCACCGCCTTGGGCCAGAACTATCCCAGCCCCGTGGCCGGGGACAGGACGGTGATTCCCTTTTCCATCGCCCGGGGGGGAGAGGTTTCCATGCGTATCTTCACCCTGGAGGGCCAGTTGGTGCGCCGGTTCGACTGGGGTTACCTGGACCCCGGACAGTACTATGGGCCTGATCGGGGGACGGGAGATTGGGACCTGACCAATACCGCTGATGAGCTGGTGGCCGCCGGGGTGTACCTCTATCAACTGCGCCTGGGAGATCACGTGGAGACCAGGAAGATGGTGGTGGTGAGATAGTATCATATGACCCTATGAGGGTATGGTTTGTGCATTAGCCTGTTGTTGGATTTGAGAGATAGTCATTTGTTTGCTCTTTGGCAACTTGTTTTTTTCAGGTATCAGGTCCAGATACTGTTGGACGACTCGTTTGCTGAGTTTGGTGATATGGACGATTTGGTCAAGTTCAGTGATGCGGTGTTGGTAGACGGTTCGGACTGCCTCGAAGTCGCGGATGTATCGGTCCACGGATTCTTTGGCGTGGTGGGTTTTGCTGGCGATGGTGGGGGTAAGATAGCCCTGCAGGTACAGGGCGATGATCTCTCTTTTATGGGTGATGGCACCGGAGAGGTCGTGGATGTTGCCTCTGGTGGGCAGGATGCGGCCGGTGGTTCTTTGATATTCGTTGACATAATCGCTGACCACCGCGTCGCAGACACCCAGCAGGACTGCCAGGTCCAGTTGTGAGAGCAGGGCGCCCTGGTCATAGGTTTCATCACACCAGCGGACCATGCGTCTGATGCGCAGCCGGCGAGAGGAGAAGCCCTCTTTGAGCGATTCGATGTCCTCATCGGCTAGGAAGGTCAACAGCACAGGTTTGAGGCGGGTGGTGGCGATGCATTGGCCCCGTTTTGGTCTGTCCTCGATGTCGACGGCCATCCAGACCAGCTGGCCGTAGTTTATATAGATGCCTTCTTTTTGGGGTTTGGCCAGGATGAAGTAGTGCTGGATGAGGCCCAGGATGTCATCGACGATGGCCTTGGCGCTGATTTCTCCTTTGTCGTAGCCATAGTGGTTGAGGAAGCGGTAGATCAGCAGTTGTCTGAGGGATTTATCGTTGATGCGCCGGAACTTCTTCAGGTTGATGTCTGTTTTGGTCATTTTCTGCACGGTTTTCTCCTTTTTTTCCCGCCGCTTCTGGGTGAAGCAGCAGTTGGAGTCTTTGGTTGTTCGGTGATTGGAACTGTTTGAAAAGCTCGATGTATTCGGTGATGAGTTTGTCGGAGAAGCCGGTGACCACACGGATCTGCCCTGGTGAGAAGTTTTGGTTACACAGTCCGATGATCTGAGTGAACTGCCTGAGGTAGCGGAGCACAGAGGTTTCGGAGTGGTTGGTTTTGTGTTCGATTTCGGTGAACTGGTAGCCTTTGAGATACAGGTCGATGATCTGGGTTTTGTGGGATAGTCCCGGTCCCATGTCTTGTTTCCAGCCTCGGGTGATGACGAAGTAGCCTTTTTTGCGTAGGGCTCGGATGTCGCGTTTGACGGTGGCTGGGCTGGTGGTGAGCATCACAGCCAGGTCTTCGTAGCAGAGCACGGCCCCTTGATCGTAGGCTTCTTTGGACAGCCGCAGGAGACGGTGGCGCCTGAGACCGGCCAGGCCACTGGTGGCCAGCACCTGAAGGTCCGAGCCCAAGTCGTTGAGGGTGAGGGTGACGGTGATCTTTCGAGCCAGGGCGATGTGTTTGTTGGGTGGTTCATCGGCGGCGACGGCTTCGTAGGCGATCTGTCCGGATCTAAGCTTGATGTTCAGGTGTTCGTTGAAGTAGGCTGAGATCTGTCTGAAATAGGCCTCAGCGATTATCGGGGTGAGATTGAAGTCCTGGGCGATCCTTTGAATGATGGCGCTTTTGACATTTTTCGACTGCAATCTCTTGATTCCATAGGCGTCTCTTTCTGGCACTTTCATCATGACCTCCGTGAGAAAAGATTCACTTTCTGACTCCTAATATACAACACATCTCTCATGGGGTCAAATGATACGAACTTACGGTAGGCTGGAGTCAGCGAACAGCGTTTTGAGTCCTTTTGAAAGGCGATTATGGCTTTAGCACGCCCAGATTTTAGAAAAAACGAAAAAAGCCACCCACTTACATCGTGGATGGCCTTTCTAAAGGTGATTATATACTTCCCAAATTCAAAAGGGGAAAGGGAAAGGCCACCTGCAAGGCGTGCAGATGGCCTTAAATAATGTTAAAAGATTCTATTAGCTATCCTTTTTTGTAATACTATTCTGCTTCTTGGTTTGGCCAGTATGGAAGTCCTCTTGTACAATGTCAAAAGCGGGAGGTTGAACTTCCCTATTTGGTTCTGTTACGACATCAAAATCTGGAGGTTTAACATTTTCATCTGGTTTCGGATCTGGAATACCTTGTGCGTCGTTGGTTTGTTGAGACAAATCTTTGGATTCAGCCATTGTCTCCGTCCTCCTTTCTCGAAAATTAGTTATCTTCGCTTCTGACCATTTATTGATGGTAACAAGAATTGATAGAGCAAGAATTAGAATGAATACAATGCGAATGAAAAAGCGGCTGCGTTTGAGGCTCTGAACCTTATGATCTATCTGTTTGCGGTTTATATTTAAGTTGTCTTTCATCCCCTCTGACAACTTATAATAAATAGTTATCAGCTCATTATTGTCGAAGAATTCGAGATTTATCGGTATCTTAATAAGATCAAGAAGCTGTACTGCGTTGAAAAGGATATTCCATGCAATAGTGAGGCAGAACAAAAGTAAACCGCTGACAATAATTATCAGCCATTCGAGAAAAGCTGTTGGTGGCAAAATTGAATCAAAAATACGATTTCCAAAGAATGCAAATGCACCGAATAGAAAGGTAAGCGCTGTAAGATATTTAAAGGCTTTGTCTTCAAGCTTTGTTGAGCGCTTTATCTCTTCCGAAAAAACATCTTTGGAGAGATAATAAAGCTCCTTGTATTTTTCAAAGTTCCTTTGTTTGGTTTTGTCTTCAGGTGAATTGTTCATATAACATCATGCCAAGCGTTATTTGGAGTTAAGTTAACAAAATCTTCTCGGGAACATCGTCATTTCTAATACGAATTTCAACCACCTGTGGATTCACATCGAAACTCTTGGCAATTTCACCAGCCATAAATGACCAAGCGTCTTTTACTGGTATCGTTAAGTCTTTAAATTTTTCTTTGAGTTCCGCTGAGAACTTGGCGACGGCCTTGCGACATTCTCTCTCAAGCTCCGTACGTGGCACAAGAACATAACCCGCAAAATTATTTGCGTGGGTCTCATACCAACCTATTTCGCTCGTTGGAATAGAATACATCCAGTTAATATACTTTTCCATAGTTCCAATACCAGCCAACTCGTCATTTTCAAGATCAGCCAATTCGTAAAGATCGGCATGTAAAACATAATGGCTGATTTCGTGAGCAAGTGTGAATCTGCACTTTTTGTCAAGATGATCCCATTGATATTTATCGATCCATATTTCTGTACGATTACGACTTAAAAATCCGTTCACACCGTGGAAATACAATCCAGGCATGGGAACAATGTTAAGCCCCATGCCTACGTCTATTATGTCTTCAATGGGGATAGGCAAACTTCGGGAAGGATGATATTGAGAGAGAAATTCATCTGCTATGGATTCTATCTTTTCGGGCGGGAGAAAAGGTGCTTTCCAATTCAATTCAACTCAAATCCCTTCTAATTGCTTCAATGAGTTTTCTCAAACCATCTTTGTCTGTTTCCGTTTCGCGAAGCGTTCTAAAAATAATGGGCAAAGAGAGAAGAAGTCTGTCATCGCTTATTACATCGGTTGGTATTGTTCCGGAACAAATTGCAGCAAGATCAAAAAATGTCAACCAATCATCAGTACCCTTCTTGATACC
>DAOVRJ010000067.1 GCA_030628225.1 Candidatus Zixiibacteriota bacterium
ACATGATCGACGGTATACTTGAACCGCACAGCCAGCCGATCAGAGATCCGGTCGGATACCGAAAACCAGTAGCGATAGGAATTGCCGTTCAAAACCATGAACTCGCTGTCCTCAAAATTCCAGAAAAAACCGTCGTAGATGCCGAAGAAGGTGCGCAGCTTCAGCCGATCGCTAAAGTTATGGGTTAACGTCATTCCCAGCGCCTCAGTGGGCGAGACCAGATTGCCGGTGCTGGGGTGGTTCCCATCCGGCTCCACATTGTCTACCAGTCGCGGACGCGGCGGCCAGAGGGTGTATCCCGTGGTATAGAGGGCCTCCAGTTGATCGTAACCAGAGATCCGCAGCCTCAGACGCAACCGAGTGGTAATGTTATTGAAGCTCCCAGTGGTCAACGAGTTATCATCGTCCCGGTACTGGTATTTCTGACGAAGCTGCAGCCTTATCGGATAGATGGGCTGATAGTCGATCTTGAGCACCATACGCATATGCTGGGCATTATCGGCTTTCCTTTTCCAAATATCGAATTCCATCTGGGGCGTCAACTCCTGGGTGAGGCGATAGCGGGAGGATATGTAAAAACCCTCCTCTGCCTGGGGCTGTACGGAATTGTCGTAAACCTGGGCATACAGCGGATTGGTCATGTAATATTCGTCCTCGAAGATGGTCCGTTTGAACCGCTGATAGTTGGAGAAGGCCCGGCAGTAGGGGTTATCATAGGCCACATCGTAATTCCGGTAGATCCCCAGGATGTTCAAATTGTTGTACTGGGTATAGGCGCTGAGGATCACCGCCTGGGGATAGCCGTCCAGATCCACCTGGCGGTCGAAGTCCCGGCCTGTGTCCAAAATGCCATACTCGCCCTGCAGAGAGACGTTTTTATAGATGGTCTGAAAGTCCACCCCGTACACCCGGCGGTAATTGTCCCACCATTCCTCGGTCCCGGTCCTACCGTAGGGGCTTTCAAAAGAGCTGAGGTACTCGCTGTCAGCGGTGGTGGTCTTGTCGCGGCGAGATGTAATGGTGGATAATTTGGGGCTGAAAGGACGATCGTAGATACTCTCGTAGAAGCTGAAGCCCACGTGGGTACCCAGCCATGGGCTGTACCTCAAATTGCCACCCCAGGTTTTCTCGTAGAGGACGTCCCTCATAAGCATGCAGCCATTTTCCTCCAGCACCTTGTTCTCCACCTTGGGAGTCATAATAATGTAGCAGTTGGCCGTGGAGTCGGGGTTGAGAATGGCATCCTTGTCATCCCAGGAAAAGAAGAACAGACCCCTCAGTTTCCAGTAGGAGGCCTGCAGAGCGATCCCGTCCAGGGCAAATTCCTCTGTGCGGGAGACGTCCCCGATGACCCCGTCCAGCCGCTTATCCCAGGAGAAACCGGACTTACGGGGCTTGAAGAAATCGGTGTTCTCCATCACCAACCCCTGCCCGATGGTTATCATGTAGTTGCCCAAGTACAGCCGGTCCAGGTGGATGGGACCCAGCTGTATGTTCTCGACGCCCACAAATCGCTTCACCGTGGGAAAGGTGCGGGTTTTGAACAACTTTTTGTGGCCCAGCTTGACGTCAGTCATAGGTCGTTCTTCCCCCAGGCCGCGGTAGGCCAGAAACCCGGCTCTGATCTTCTGGCCCCATCTCAGCCGCAGCTTATGCATGGCGGCCGGGGAGGCATTGTCCATGCGCAGCAGGTCCCACCAGCGCTCATCTCCCTCGTTGAGCAAATCGTGGAAATCTCCAAAAAGGGGCGTGTTGTATAAACGAAACTGATAATTGCCGTGGAATTCAAGGCCCTTGTCCGGCTCGGAATAACGCAGGAAATTCCGGGCGTTACGGTAGCCCCAGTCGGAGATGCCGGGCACTCTGCCCAGGTCCCTCCTGCTGTTCAATGTTCCAATCCTGTTGCGCTGTTTGACGATGGCCAGGGCGTCAACTGGAGAGACGTTTTGCAAATTCATCAAATCGGTGATGGTGGCCGCATTGACGTTGATGGGATCCTTGGCCTGGTCGATCCAGATATCGACGAGCCCCTCGTTTGTACCCTCATTCGCGGCCCACTGCTCGATGCGGAAGTAGATGGAGTTCAGCCGGGCTATTTCTTCATCTGTTTCCGTCACCGGCAGAACTTTGACCAGGGGCTTGATGCGATCGAACTTGCCCTGATCGAATCCGGGGAGTTTGCGGATCTCATAGATGCTCTTGAAATAGGAGGTATACTCCCGATATTCGTAAAGAGTCTGCGCGTCTTGTTCATCGATGGGCAGAGATCGTATCTCATCCAGGGTAGCCCGGTTGATATCCACCTGCTGAACAGGAGCCTCCTCGGCCCGGATCACCCTCACTCCCAGCGGAAGGAGCAACAAACAGACGACGATCACCAAAAGGGGAGGTCTCAGAGCGGTTATTCCTCGGGCGAAAGGTTCCATCAGTTACCCCCGAAATGATAGGAGATGGACATCTGATGGGTCAACGGCAACACGGTGTGGTTGATCAGAGCGTAATCAAAATGAATGCCCTGATACTTGAAGCCCACCCCTCCCATCAACCTGTCGGGTTTGGTCTGCACCCCAAAACGAAGTGTCATAAAGGGCACGATCCGAGCCTCGATCCCACCGTTAACCCGGGTATCCTCTCCAAATCTCTTGGCCAGGTCCAGAGCGGTGACCACCCCCGGATAGGGCTGGTAGGCAATCCCAAAGGTCATATATTGGGGCAAATCCTCCCGATACCCCTCGCCCATGCGCGGACGGTTGATATTGCGTATGGCAGCGCCCATGCGCGTTCTCTTCCGCAGGACAGCCATGATGCCCAGGTCAACTCCCATGGTCTGGGCTGAACCCAGAACCTGTCCCTGTGTAGAGGTTCCAAACTCCAGGTCATAGAGGTTGAGCGCATACCCCAGAGCCAGGGAAGAGTGCACGTCCTCCATCACCGAAAATCCATGAGAAAAGCTGAAAGTTTTCTCGCTCTCCAGATCCTCGCCCTGGTAGGTCACCCCCAGCTTCTGGAAGCCGAAACCCAACACACCATATCTGGGCAACGGCACGGTGACGCTGGCTGCTATATGCTCCAGAAAATCCAGCCCGTAAGGCCGATGATAGGAGGTGAAAAGCTGGTAGCCGGCCAGCTGGCTCAGCCCAGCGGGATTGTAGAAAAGGGCGCAGCCGTCATCGGCCAGAGCGGTAAAGGCCCCTCCCATGGCCCGAGCCCTGGGGCTGGGACTGTAATCGTCAAATACGGCTCCCGCCGGCCCGCCGATCAGCAGGGTGATCAGCAAAACTAAAAGCGGCGCCCAACCCGCCGTTCCCATTTTTCGCAAGGTCATCTCCTCCATGAGAGAATTGATGAGAAATATCTGGCTCGTCGTCAAAATATGTGAATGCTGTCAGTGAAAGACCGATCCTGGATCCTAGATCCTGGTTAAAGGCCGAGATTCGAGACTCGTAAAGGCTGAAGTCAAAATATTTTCCCATTTTGCATTTTTCACTTTTCATTTTTCACTTTGCATTTCTTTTACCAGGATCCAGGATCTAGGATCCAGAATGAACTCTTTTGAAGACCCAAATCCCTTTTTATTTACATCTTGATCTTACCTTCCGGTTCATCTAGCCTCCGGGGCCTCGGGCACCACCAGCCAGGCGATGATATAGGCCAGCAGGCCTCCTCCCCCGGCCAGGGTGAAGAAAATCCACAACAGCCGGATCAAGACGGGATCCACTTCAAAATACTCACCAATTCCGCTACAGACCCCGGCTAATTTCCGATCGGCCCTGGAGCGATACAGCTTTTTGGGCCCTGTGGGGGCCGTCTTTGCGCTCATGTCCACCTCGAATTGTGTTAAATAACCGGTCAGTTCAGGGGCGTTCCCACAACGATGGGCGCCTGATCGGTGGTGGTAATCCCCTTATCGCGGTCCGTGGCCTCCAAATGACAGATGTACACGCCCATGGGAACCACTCCTCTCAACTCATCCCGTCCGTTCCACACCACCTGACCGGGACCGGCATATTGCTCTTCATCCACCAGCGTGCGCACCACCCGCCCCTCGATATTATACAGGCGCAGGACCACATCGCTGTTGGTGGGCACGTTGAACTCGATGAGGAACCCATCGGTATCGGTGTAAGATCCTCGATTGGGCACAAAAACCCGCGGTTCAATGGACAGAATAGCTTTATCCAACCCCTCAACGGTCACCCGGGGTGAATTTTGGATCTCCTTGAGCGACTGCCCGGACACGGCTGTTTTAACCCGAAAAACGGATATCTCGCCGATGGTCGGAGCGTTCAGGTCCAAAATGGCCATGACCCCCTGATCGGTCTCGGTCACCGCTGCCTGATGGATGATAATGGTCCGCTCGCCGGATATCTCCACGGTGGTGCTACTGGGAAAACCCGCTCCCGATAGCTGGATACTGCCCACCTGCGGAAGGTTCCATGTCCAGCTGAGGGGGATCTCCACGGAAAGATCGGTGAGAACGTACGTGCTCTCGCTCCAGATGGTAACCGTCTCGGTGAAACCCTCGTCCGTGGCATTCACCGTGGCCGGGGAAATAGAGGCGTATCCGATCCCCTCGGCCTGAGGCTGACCCTCGAAGATGTCCTCCTGATACCCGGTGAGAATCTGGTAGGTGCTGGAATAAACGGAGCCGACCCCGATGGCAGTGACGGTGTCGCCCTCGGTGAACTCGCTGACGTCGATCCCGGTGGTCTCCCAAATCCGTATGCAGATCTGTCCACTGCCGTCATCCAGGTTAACGTTGTAGCCCCCGCCGATAAGATAGGGATCCTCCAACATAACGCCGGTCACCTGAATCCAGGTGCCGTCCCACTCCGCGTCATTGGCTCCCCCGGTGGACAGAAGTATCGGATCGGGCAGCGCCTGATTTGTGTCCAGCACGGTGACGGTGATATCCTTGATCTCAGTGGTGGCACTGATATATCCGGAGCCCAGATAGTCCTCCACCTCGCCGGTGACCTCCACCAGGTTGCCCCTGGCCAGCGTGCTGTGCAGATCATAATCGAAGAGGTTGATGCCTCGTCCCGACTCGTCCTGTACATAGGCCCGGGTCTTGGTATTGTCCAGAGGCCCCGCCCCAATGGTCACCACTGCCCTGACGGTGACGGTCTTGCCCTCGTACTGGCTCGGGTCCGCCTGGATATCAGCTATGGGGGTGATCTCCGGCCCCACGGCCCCAACCACTACCTGGGGCGGGCTGTCGATCTCCGCCGGCGCCCCACCCTCCACGGATGTCTTGACCAGGAAAGTGGAGGTGGTCATCGATCCCGGCGAGGTGAGGCCGGCGATGATCACCTGTCCTGGAGTGCGGTCGTTCACAGCAGCGCTGGTGACGGTGATTGTATCACCGACAACCCCCACCGTCGCCCCGGAAAATCCCTCCTCAGCCAGGCTCACATCCGCGGCGCTCTGGGACCAGCTCCATCCCTGAGGCACCACGACGATCACGGTGACCAATGGCGTCTGCAGCGCCGGCTCGCCCGTGACGGTGAGAGTCTCCACCACCGCCTGGGACAGATCGACGCTGTCCGGGGAGATGATGGCCGTTCCCGACCCATCCCCGGGCAATCCGCCGCGAACGACGTAAGAGTAAGTAGAAGTTGGGGCATTCTGCGGATCGAAGGACTCCAGGTCCTCATTGTCTGTGGCCTGGATGTAGTATTCCACCTCTATCCCCTCAGCCTGGGCACCGATCAGGCCCGTGTACACATCATCTGCGGCCGTTTCGTCGGGAGCCACGCCGTCGTCCGTCATGGAGGTGAAATCCCAGCTTGTCCCTCCATCGGCAGAGTAAAACAGAGTCACCGAGCTGACGGTGCCATCGTCGGTCACCTGTGATGTGACCGTCACCGACTCGGTGAACAGGGGGCTGACCGGATCATGAGCCGTGTTTCTTATGGTCGGTGACCCGGTAATCTCCAAGATGATGTCGTCGGCATCCCGGGGGATGAGCTCGTATTCGCTGTAGCTGTAATCGGCCAATCCGATGATGACCGCAATGTTCTCTCCCATCACGGGGTCATAGTGAAAGAGATCATCGTCGATCTGACACTCTCCGGATCCATCGTCCACATACCACTGGCCATGGCTATCGAGCCCCTGGGTAACCACAACATCACGCACCCTCACCAGCATGCCCTCGTAGGCCTCCGAGTGGGCGTTGCAGCCCCCGGCCAGATCGGCGGTGGTGATATCCAGGATCGAAGGCATAGGGTTGCCGGAGGAGTGGAGCTCAAAATTGCTGACGCTCTTCATCTCCGTCAACCCGTAGTACTCATCCGGGGTGGCGGTTATGGTCAGACTGTCTCCCGGAGAGGGTTTGATCGTACTGTCAAAGATGAAAACTCCACCCCACAGCCCATTGTCGAAATCCTCTAACCAGAAATTCTGATATGTACCGGTCATGACAGCGGTGACGATGCCCGAGATGGTCACCTGCTGGCCGTCCAGGGGTGAGGGATAACAGTCGTCCCCGCTTCCCTGGTTCGTTTCGTTATATTGCACATCGTAAATGGTGGTCGCCATACCCACCCATGGCAGTCCCAGAATCATGACCGCCACGAAAATGGCCCTCCAGCCACACTTCATCCAAAACCTCCTCGCGTTCTATATCAAAGGGCTATTTGAGATAAATCATCTTCTTGACGGCCGAGAACTCCCCCGCCTGCAGCCGGCAGAAATAGATGCCGCTGGCCAGGGAGCCGCCCGCATCGCCAGTGCCATCCCAGCGCACGGAAAACTCGCCTGGCTGATGAATTCCATCGGCCAGACTGGCCACTCTCTGACCCAGCAGATTGTAGACCTGCAGACGGACATAAGTCCGTTCCGGCAGGGTGTAGCGGATCTCCGTCTCCGGATTGAAAGGATTGGGGTAGTTCTGATAGAGGGCGTAACACCCGGGAAGCGTTGCGGCATCGCCGCCGCTTTCTACAGAGGTGAGCTCCGTCTGGATGTCGCTCGCCTCTCTGGGTAATATCTCGTACTCGCTGTAGCTATAATGCACCACCCCGATGATGGCGGCGAAGGAATCTCCCAGGGCGGGCTCGTGGTGATAGATGTAATCATCGACCTCACACGCACCAGAGCCATCGTCTATAAACCACTGGCCATGCTCATCGACCTCCTGGGTGACAACAACGCCCAGCACCCGCACCAGTATGCCCTCATAAGCCTCGGACGAGGCACTGCAGCCTCCGGCCAGATCGGCTGTGGAAATATCCAGGGGGGCGGGCAGCGGATTGCCGCTGGAGTGGATGGTGAAGTCGGTGACGTTTTTTATTTCTGTTAAGCCATAGTATTCGTCAGGGGTTGCAGTAATAGTTACCAAATCGCCCCGCGTCGGCCCAACGGAGAGATCATATACGAAAACCCCACTCCACAGCCCCTTGTCCGCGGTCTGCATCCAGAAATTGGGATAGTCGCCGGGCAGAACGGCGGTGACCACCCCCTCGATGGTCACCGACTGGTCATCATAGGGCGAGGGATAGCAATCGTTTCCCGTGCCCTGATTGGTCTCGTTGTACTGCACATCGTAGATGGTCTGCGCCGTGTCGGGAGGCGCTCCCCCGACCACGTCATCGGCATCTCTGGGGTTGATCTCATATTCGCCGTAGCCGTATTGAACCACGCCGACAATGGTCTCCAGGGTGTCTCCCAGGGCCGGGGAGTGAGCATAGAGGTAGTCATCGATCTGGCACTGGCCGGAACCATCGTCCACATACCACTCGCCATAGGTGTTTGCCGCCTGGGTGACCACCGCGTTCGACACGCGCACCAAAACGCCCTCATAAGCCTCCGCCCCGACATTGCAACCCCCGGCCAGGTCGCCGGTGGTGATGTCCACAACAGGGGGCAGAGTGTTGCCACTGGAGATGATCTGGAAGCTGCTGATGTCCTTCAGCTCCGTCAAACCATAGTATTCGTCGACCGCTGCCGTGATGGAGACCTGATCGCCCCGGGAGGGCTCGACGGTGACATCATAGACATAAATACCCTTCCACAGCCCACCGTCCGCCTCCTCCAGCCAGAAATTGGGATAATCACCTGCCCGGACGGCGGTGACGATACCCTCCACGGTCACCGTGCTATCAGCAAGGAGAGAGGGATAACAATCATCCCCAGTGCCCTGGTTGGTATCGTTGTGCTGCACATCATAAATAGTGGTCGCCAGCCCGGCAGCGGGAGCCAGGGCAAAGAAGGCGACCATCACAAGGATAAAATAACGGCGACACGCCATCGCGTACACCCTCCCTCTAAGGTGAAAAAGTGAATTCGGCCTCGTGAACAGAGACCTTCATTCCACTACAGAATTGTCAAAATAGCCAATTTGTCCCTCGATGTCAAATAAATTCTCGGAGAATGCCAGTCGTTGAAGAACCTCACCACAGGCGAAAAACCGGAAAAGAAAACCTTGCTCCCTATTTGCCCTCAGCCAACTTCCGGTTCAGCTTCTCGGCCACGGCGTCCAGCCCTTTCTTGGCGGACTTCTTGCCCCTCATGGCCGTTTCCACTGCTTCCTCTTCCAGCTGCCGTCTGCCGGAGAACCATTGCCGGGTTTTCGGCTGGGCCACAGCGTAGTCCATCTGGCGCATCACCGCCTCCAGGCCGGGGACCCTCTCGAACTCGGCCTTCATCTTGTCCGTCTCCAGGGCGGACCGCCGGATGGGCACGTAGCTGGTCTCCACAGACCAGCGAGCCTGCTGTTCCACCTCCGTCAGCCACCTCACGAAGGTCCAGGCTGCCTGCTGTTGTTGTTCCGAGGTCTTGGAGAAGATGGCCAGGTTGGTCCCGGTGAGCATCACCGCCGGCTTCTTTCCCCGGGGGATGGGGGCTATACCGGGTACAAAGGTCAGCTGAGGCTCCATGTATTTCCGCGAGACGATGTGCCCCTGGATCATGGCCGCTTTCCGGGCGACGAAATCGGTCTGGTGCTCATAGGCTCCGGGAGCAATGTAGGCCACATGATCCTTCTCCACCAGATCCATGAGATACTGCAGAGCATCGACGCCGATGGGAGTGTTGAACAGGAACTGAGTCCCGTCGGGGCTCATTATTTGACCTCCGTTTTGGACCAGGATCAACTGGAACATGGCAAAAATGGTGGGGATGGAGAAGGAAGTGCCCCATTGCTCGGGCCTGCCGTCGCCATCGGCGTCCAGGGTCAGCTTGGCGGCCATCTCCCGGAACTCCTCCCAGGTCTGCGGAGGCCGGTCCGGATCAAGACCGGCTTTCTGAAACATCTCCTTGTTGTAGTAAAGAGCTGGAAGCCCCTTGTTGAAAGGAAAGGTCCACAGCTGGCCAGCGAAGGTGCCCCCGTCAAGAAAAACGGGAAAGATATCCGCCAGCTCCTCCTGGGAAAGCCCATTGGACCCATCCACGAATTTTTGCAGGGGCACGATGGCTCCGGCGTCGATAAAGTTGGCCGTCCAGTTCTCGTAGACCTGCGCCATGGTTGGTGGGCTGTTCGCGGCGATGGCGGCCATGATCTTCTGGCTCAGGGCCGCGTATTGCCCCATGCTCACTCCGCTGACCTGGATCTCGGGGTGAGTGGCGTTGAAATCCGCGATCATCTTCTCCAGGCTCTCCCCCAGAGGACCTCCAAAACCGTACCAGAAGGTCACCAAGGTTTTGCCCTCCTCCCCTTCCTGCTTTTTACCGCATCCGGCCGCAGAAAAAAAGCAGGCCAGGACCAATAACAGAACCACGCTCTTTTTGACCATAACATCACCCTCCCAGAAATAGGGTTCTCTGGCCCAGACGAACGGGCAACGCCGAGGATGTCACTCCTTCAACCCGCTGTGGGCGAAACTGGAGATGATCTGTTTTTGGGCAATGAAGAAGATGGCCAACAGCGGCGCGATGCAGAAGGCGGCGGCGGCCATCATCAAGGTGTACTGGGTGCCCTGCTCCGTGGAGAAATAAGCCAACCCCACCTGGATGATCCGCTTGTTGACGCTGTTGGTCACCACCAGGGGCCACATAAAACTGTTCCAGCTGCCGATAAGGGAGAACAGGGAAACGGCCACCAGCACGGATTTGGACAGGGGGATCACCACCCGCCAGAGAAACCCGAACCGGCTGCAGCCGTCGATAGTGGCGGCGGCGTAAAGGTCGTTGGGGATGGTCCGAAAGTGCTGACGCAGCCAGAAAATGCTGAAAACATGGGCAGCCCAGGGGATAATCAGGGCATAGAAGGTGTCCACCCAGCCCAGCTTGGAGAGGATCACGTAGCTGGGGACCAAATAGACCGGCATGGGCACCATCATCATGCTCAAAAACAACAGAAAGATGGTCTCGCGTCCCGGGAAGCTCATCCGGGCAAAGGCATAGGCGGCCAGGGAGGAGGAGACCAGCACGCAAAGCATCACCGTCAGGGCCACGAAGATGGTATTGAAGAAATACAGGGGAAAAGGCACAGCCTGCCAGGCT
>DAOVRJ010000233.1 GCA_030628225.1 Candidatus Zixiibacteriota bacterium
AGCCAGGACCATCTATGGCAAGCTGGTGGCCACCCGCGGGCCCGGCGATCAGTGGGGTGATCTGGCCCAGGAGAGGTTGGACGAGTTGGGGGATTGACACCGTTGTTGTGGTGAGAATGCCTGTTTTGCGGACGCCGGCAGGGATTGCCGGCGTTTTTTTAAGTCTCGAACTCTTGGGGGCGAGTCGATCTTGTGCAAAAATGGCCCTTCTGCCGTCCAAATTTAGAGCTTGACAGACCCTGGTAAAATGTGTATAGTATTTGCGGATCTTTGAAATCGAAACTGGAAGGTCACCAGCCGAGCGGAGCCACATGGAGGTTTTACCATGTTGGCTCAAGTTTTAAGCAGTACCAATCTGGGGGTTGACGCCTACTTGGTGAGGGTGGAGGTGGATATTGGTGGGGGACTGCCCTATTTTTCCACGGTAGGGCTTCCTGACGGTGCTGTGAAGGAGAGCAAGGACAGGGTCAGCGCAGCCATCAAGAATGCCGGGTTTTGGTTCCCGCGTAGGCGGATCACCGTCAATCTGGCCCCGGCCGACATCAGGAAAGAGGGCGCTGCCTTCGATCTGCCCATCGCCATGGGTATCCTGGCCGCCACCCATCAGGTGCGTCGAGAGAAGTTGATGCAGATGATTGTGGTGGGTGAGCTGTCCCTCGATGGGAGCACGCGAACAGTGCGTGGGGTGCTTTCTATGGCAGTAGAGGGCAGGCGCAAGCAGGTGGAGGGGATGATCGTTCCCACCGGCAATGCCCGGGAAGCGGCCATAGTCGAGGGAATGCGCGTTTACCCCGTCGCTTCTCTGACCGAAATGGTGGAGATGTTCAACGGGAAGAGGTGTCTGGAGCCCTACACAGTCGACCTGAAAGATATTTTCTCCCAGAGCGCCACCTATGATGTGGATTTTAGCGACGTTAAGGGTCAGGAACATGTCAAGAGAGCTTTGGAGGTGGCGGCGGCAGGGGGACACAACATCATCATGATCGGCCCGCCGGGCTCGGGAAAAACGATGTTGGCCAGGCGGATTCCCACTATCCTGCCTCCCATGACCCTGGATGAGGCGCTGGAGACCACCAAAATCCACTCCGTGGCTGGTCTGCTGCCCAGAGAAAAAGCCTTGGTGGCTGTACGACCGTTTCGATCGCCGCACCATACCATCAGCGATGCCGGCCTCATCGGCGGGGGCCATCATCCGCGCCCCGGCGAGGTTAGCTTAGCCCATCGCGGGATCCTCTTTCTGGATGAGCTGCCCGAGTTCAAGAAGAATGTGTTGGAGGTGATGAGGCAGCCTTTGGAAGACGGACAGGTGACCATCGCCAGGGCGAACATCTCCCTGACCTATCCGGCGAGTTTCACTCTGGCCGCGGCCATGAATCCCTGTCCTTGCGGTTACTACACCGATTCGCGAGTGGAATGTACCTGCACGCCTCTGCAGATTCAACGGTACATGTCCCGTATTTCAGGGCCGTTATTGGATCGGATCGATATCCACATCGAAGTACCGGCCGTCCAATACAAGGAGTTATCAGAGGGATTTTCTGGAGATTCCTCGGCGACAATAAGGGAACGGGTGATTGGTGCGCGGGAGGTGCAACTTCTCAGGTTTCGTCATCGTAATATTTACAGCAATGCCCAGATGTCATCTCAGGATATCCGCAAATACTGTGCTATCGACGCCGACTCCTCGAATTTGCTGCAGACGGCGGTGGCCAAGTTCGGACTTTCCGCTCGAGCCTACGACCGCATTTTGAAGGTTTCCCGCACCATCGCTGATCTGGAGGGGCGAGAGACCATCAGCTCCGCGCATATCGCCGAGGCCATTCAGTATCGCAGTCTCGATAGAAACCTGTGGATGTGATCGGAGGGAGCTATGGCAATGGTTGATCCAAAAGGGACTGATGTCGATCGGGAGCAGGAAGAGGAGAAAAAAGAAAAGGAATCTCCGAAACCCACTCCTAATCGAAAACATACCAGGAAGCACTGGGGGCATATTCCCGGTTCGAAGAGAAAGCCGATCAGAAGTTTCAAATCGCCTGGCCGTAAATAGAACTGGAAGGTCTGAGATCGTCAGCGGCTGCCGTGCAGAATAATTTGGATAAGAGAAATATGATGACGGGAATTAGGAAAAAGGACATCGATAAGATCGCCAAGGCGTTAGGTGTGTTGGAGGTTCGCCGGGAGAAGGATCACTACTGGATAAAGCTGAGCAACCCCGAGGAAGGACGGGCCCTCATCCTGGAGATATATCCCCATATACCTTTGGGCAAGGAGAAAGGTGACCTCGTCGTGGTGTACACCAACACCAGCCACCTTCAGCTTCACGCCTGTTCCGGATATGTTATCAGCGAAGATCTGGGCGAGGTGACCTTCGTGGGGGAGTTCGGTGATCGAGTTTCAGGATTGGTGATTGAGAAAGGGGCGGCCTGTTCTTTCTATGCCAACGTGAAACGGGAGCTCCTGTCCGGAGATTTTACCAAGCTGGGCATCGAGGTGATGCTATCCAGCATCGCCCTCTCCCTGACCGAGGGAATTCTGGAGGAGTGATCTTGCCGGGCTCCCAGCCCAGTAGGTCGTGGAGAGATTAAGTAGATGGAATTTCGCAGAGTTGCCGGTGCACAGTTGGAGCCTCAACAGAAAACGGTGGGATGGTGGCGGAGTCTGGGACCGGGAAGGCATTTTCTTCTTTTTCTGTTGACCATTCTGACCACTTTTCTGGTGGGTGGGGCGATCTACTCCGCCACCCTGATGACTATTTTACTGGCCCACGAGCTGGGCCATTTTTTAATGTCGCGGAAGTACCGGATCCCCACTACCCTGCCCTTTTTCATCCCCCTTCCCCTTCCTCCCTTCGGCACCCTGGGAGCCATCATCAAGATAAAAGGTCGCATGAGCGATCGTCGAGCCCTCTTCGACATCGCCGTCGCCGGCCCTTTGGCCGGGTTTTTTTTCACGGTACCGGCCCTGATTCTCGGTCTGAAATTCTCCACTGTCATTCCCCTTGCCGAAGCATCCGGATCTTCTCTACAATTAGGAGGATCGATCCTGTTTCTGGCGCTGGCCAGGAACGTTGTGGGGGCCGTTCCCGATGGATTTGATATTCTCTTGCATCCCATGGCCTATGCCGGCTGGGCTGGGCTTTTCGTGATGGCCCTGAACCTGTTACCCATCGGCCAATTGGACGGTGGACATGTGGTCTATGCTCTCCTGGGCAGGCGCAGCGAAAGAGTGTTCGCCGGCAGCCTGATCGTCTTCGCTATTATCTGCGCTTTCTTTTACCCGGGCTGGGTATTGATGATCATGCTCATCCTTTTCTTCGGGTTTCGGCATGCGCCGACTGTGGACGATGTGACCCCACTGGATTTAAAACGGAAACTTCTGGGAATTTTCGTTCTGCTGCTGTTCATTTTGTCCTTCACCCCCGTGCCATTCCGGTTTTAGACATCCACAGATTGGTTATGGAAAATCTCCCGCAGATCTTCTTCACCTCATTCTTAGTGGGTCTCTCCGGCGCGCTCATGCCCGGACCCGTGCTGGTGGTCACCGTCAGCCATGCCGTCCGCAGGGGGGTTTCATAGTGGGTCCGCTGATCGTTTTGGGACATGCCATCCTACCGAAATAGAACGATAGATGCTTTTTCATCTGCTTACTGGTAGTTCCCTGCCATTGCCATTGCCACTGAGCGAGATTCGAGATTCGAGAATCGAGAAATTACTGGGGACTGGGGTTCGGGATCCGGGATTCGTAAAGGCAAAGTTCAA
>DAOVRJ010000027.1 GCA_030628225.1 Candidatus Zixiibacteriota bacterium
ACAAAAAGGGCAATGCCGATAAATTCACTCAAGGCATGCTGGATGGTAGCCAGGGCCAAAAACTGACCGCCGTATTCAACCATCGGCCCGGATGAAATTTCCTGTGGCGCCTTAACAATCTCAAAAGGCCGGATACCCAGGATTGCTGGCAGGATGAGAATATAGGAGATTCCGGATAATAATAAAGGCAAAGAAACGAGAGCCCAACCCGTATCTTGCTGTATGCTGACGATGTGAACGATGGAGATGGTTTTATAGTGCGTCATCACTGCTAGAAGGATGAGTAACAATGGTATCTCATACCCCAGAGCCAAGAGCAGTTTACGAGATATACCAATACTGGTATTCGGGTTTGCCGCTTCTCCTCCGCTGAGCGCAATACCCAATGGGCTTAAAAGCATCATGTAAAGAATAACCAGCATCCCACCAGAACCGCTTAGCGGACAAATCTGCCCCACTGGAAGAAACAAAACCACGACAAGGGAACCGGCTAAGGCGCAGATAATCCCCAGGTTAAACAATCTTCCGTGGCTGACACTCTTTTGACTGAATAGCCTGATGATATCAATCACGGGCTGGGTAATCGGTGGACCATAGCGCCAATGGATTCTGGCCATGATCTTTCTGGATAAACCCAAGAAAAAAATCCCAATGATCAGTGCTAAAAGCGGGGATAAAATGATCTCGACGATGTGCATTACCACAGACTCCATTTAACTTGAATGAAAATGAGCAAGGCCACAAACAACACGATATACATCACATAATGGCCCACATACCCAGTGTAAATCCGCCTTACCCCACTGCATAGATTTTGGGTCCATCCGGCCAGTTTCATATAAAACGCATCAATAAAATCTTTGAGATAGGGAGTGATCATCCGATACAGGGGATTATAAAAATCTACAGTGTAATGATATTTGTCCTTGGGAATGGCTGCTCCAGCAGCGTAGTTATCTTCTTGGCCAACGGATATTGCTTTTTGTCCCGCCTTGAAAATAAATGCCACAACAATGCACCCTACTAGAATTGCTACAAATAGGTTAATCGTATTCAATGCACCAGTCTCTGAAGCAATTCCCCACAACGTTACACTCAATGATTCCAAACCGAAAGAAACGCCGATCGCATTGATCACCTTGAGCGGGATACCCGGAAGAATGCCAAAAAGAAGAATTGCAAAAGATAAGACGATGATGGGAAGTTGCATACTGAAAGGTGATTTCTGTATATCTCTGTATTTTTCTGGAAGCTGCCCTAAGAAAATATTATGAATGAGTTTATAACTGTAAAGAATTGTTCCCCATGTTCCAAATAAAGCTGCAAAGGCTAAGAAAGGAGACTGTTCAAGTATTAAAGTTTTATATATCAACCACTTTGAAACAAATCCATTGGTTAATGGTAGTCCTATTAATCCACAAATACCAATCAAGGCACCAATGAAGGCAATTGGCATTTTCTTTATTAATCCTCCCAAAGAATTCAAATCACGTATTCCATTGGTCCGATATTCTACTGCTCCAACAACAAGAAAAAGCAAACCTTTAAAAACTGCATGATTAAAAAAGTGGAAAATACCACCGGCCACACTCACACTTGTTCCAAAGGCAATTCCTAAGATTATATACCCTGCCTGTCCGATAGTAGACCAGGCGAGAAGTTTTTTGGCATCATCCTGAAGTACGGCAATAAACGTGGGAATAAGTATAGTAAGTGCTCCTAATATACAGAGAATGTACCGAAAGCTTAATACACCATGACCTAAGTTCAAAAACTTGTTAAGTCCAACTATTACATATATAAAAAGAATAAAACCATACGTACCCATTTTGATTAATATTCCTGAAAGAATAGAACTAAACGGAGAAGGAGCCTCGGCATGAGCAGAAGGAAGCCAGGAATGGAAGGGAAGTATTGCATTTTTAATTCCAAAAGCAGTAAAGAAGAGAATCAGAATAGATAAAATGTAACCAGAAGAGGCCAGATTACTACTGGCAGCAATTTCTGAGATATTCAATGTTCCATACGTTGTATATATCGATATTACTCCTATAAGCATAGCCATTGAACCAACAGTAGACATAATGATATACTTCATTCCTGCAGCCAGAGCGGCGCCCCGATTGTAACTGATTAAAAGGAACGTCGACCAGCTCATTATTTCCCAGAAGATGAAAAAGGAAAGCAAGTCACCAGAGAGAACAATACCAAGCATTGCGGCATTGATTAAAAGCAACATCAGATAGTAGAAATCTGCTCTTTCTCTGTTTTTTATATAGCTTAAGGAAAATATAACAGAAAGTGACCCTAAAACGGAAATGGCAATTGCGAATAACCAGGAGAGCATATTTGTTCTCAAAATCAACGGCAAACCCAAGAAACCGAAATAGAAAGATTTCTCAATGGTTTTGCCGTATAAACAGACAATCATCACCACCAAGGTCAGCGAAATGAGTACTGCAAAACTTTCTCTAAGCTTTGATGAAATCTTGCCTAAGACGTATGTGAATAACGAACCACCAAAAGCAATGGCAAGTAAAAATTCCAAGCTCATCCTATAACACTCCTGATGTAATCAATTCTGTTTAGAAACTCTGAAGCAGCAGAATTTAAAACATCTGTAAGAAGTTTGGGATATATCCCAATAACTATTATCAATGTCACAAAAATAAACATCGGAATTAGACCAGTCACAGGAGCTTCGTTTCTTTCCGAATCTCCATTTCCTTTCTTAAAATAAAGCGCCTGCACCACACGGAAAAAATAGGCGCCTTCGATGACCGTTCCCAAAAGGACAAGCCCGATGAGCCCAGTGAATAGGACCGCTTCCTTAGCCAGAGCCGCTTGAACAATCAGAAATTTGCTGGGAAATCCGACAAAGGGAGGTAGACCAACGATGGAGAACGCACCGATAGTGAAGGCCAGGGAAGTCAGGGGCATTCGCTTCCCCATGCCCTCTAAAGAGGATATTTCCATGGAGCCGCTTCGATAGATCATGTATCCTACGGCTAAAAACAGAAGACTTTTGCCCAATGTATGACTGACCAGTTGGAACAGTCCTCCGGTAACGGCCAAAGAGGTTGCCATGGCCATGGCAAATACGATTAAGCCAATCTGGCCGATACTGGAATAGGCCAACATCCTTTTGATGTTTTTCTGGCTAAAGGCACACATCTCCCCGATCAAGAGGGTTAAAATCCCCAAGAATACTAAAAACATGAATATGCTGGAAACACCAAATATCGTGAAGATTACCCGGACAACAGCATAAAGACCGACTTCGATGGCGATGCCAGATAGAATCGCACTGATCGATGAGGGCGCGGAGGAATGTGCATCGGGTAGCCAGGCATTCAGTGGAAATATCGCTGCCTCGATTCCCAGGCCGGTGATTATCAGGACCATGGGAACAAATACAGAGATGGGACTCGCTGATTCGATATGCTGGGCGAGGTCCGCCATGTTGAGGGTGCCGAAAAGACCATAAAGTAATCCGATGCCAATCAGCAGAAAGCTTGAGCCAACCGCTCCTTGAATCAAATACTTTATCGCCGATTCGATACCGGCCCGATCTCCAATATAGGCCACCAAAGCATAGGATGAAATGCAGAGAATCTCAAAGAAGACAAAGAGGTTAAATATATCACCGGTAAGCACAACCCCTGTGGCTCCGGTAAGAAGCAGAAGATAAAGCATATGGTACTTTTCTTTCGAGCCCTCCTTAATATACGTTAACGCATAGATGGCCACTAAGAGACCTGCGACTGCGATGAGGACAGAAAACAGAACTCCGACTGGACCAGCGACCAGATTGATGCCAAAAGGAGGAGGAAAACCCCCGATGCGTACCACAATCGGATGCTTCAATACCTCGGGAATAAGCAGCAAAGCAACAGCAAGGTTGAAAGCAAAGGCAGCAATGGGAATATATTTTACAATTCTTTTTGATATAAATCCAAACAGCGGTATGGCGAAAGCAAGTCCTAAAGGGACAACAATTAGAAGGACAGGGCTTACCATCTTTGCTCCTTTATCTTTCGTAGATCAAGCACCCCGTAATGGTGATACAACCTTATGGCCAAGGAAAGAGCCAAAGCCAGAACCGCCACTCCGATGACAATAGCCGTCAGCACCAGCGCCTGAGGAACGGGATCGACCATACGTTCGGATTCAACTGCTGAATTCGAAAATATGGGGGCCGTTCCTTTGCTGATATAACCGACGGCAATCAAAAATAGATTAACACCCGTCTCGAGGATACTGAGGCCGATGATCACCTTAATCAAGTTGTGTTTCACCAGCATGATGAAAAGTCCGATGAATATAAGCCCAAAGGCTCCAATGTAATAAATATAGTCATGCAGAAAAGTCATTCACTTTCCTCCACCAAGTGATCGATAACCCCGGTTAGTTCTGAACCAACTTTTAATCCGATGGCAATATAAATAATCGGAATGACCCCTGCACTGAATAACGAATTGAGCTCTCCCTTCGACAGAAAGTTCGAGAGAAAATAGTGTCCACCCACGGCCAAACCGACCAGTCCTACCACGATAAAAACCAATCCGCCTAAGGATTCAACCGTTTTGATCCCTGTTTCGCTGACTCTTCTTCCCCGGCAACCCAGATAAGCAAGAAGAAAGGCCGAGGCGACGACTACGCCTCCCTGAAAACCTCCACCGGGGGTGAGATGTCCATGGATAGATATATATGCTCCGAAAAGGAGTATCAGAGGGAATAAAAATCGGCAGCCCGCGTACAACACCAAACTCGCCGGTTCGATTTCTCTTTTCTCCTTTTTTCTCCGGGTCGCCAAAACAGCACCCAATCCAATCGCCGCTATAAAAAGTATTGTCACTTCGCCGAGCGTATCAAAACACCGATAATTGACCACCACCGAAGTGACGATGTTTGCAGCCCCGGTCTCTTCCCTTCCTTTATCGATATAGTAATCGCCGATTTTCGTCTTTGGTACTCCAAAAGGAATCTTGTCCAATGATATGGCAATCCCCAAAGCAATGACAGACAATAGAATAAGGCTGATAATACTTTTCATTCCTCGTACCTCTTTGTTCGTCTGATTGCTATAATAAAGACAGCGCTGACCAATGCCGCCCCGATGGACGCCTCCGCCATGGCAACATCCGGAGCCTGCAGGAAATAGAAGAGGATCGACGCGATTAAGCTGACCATACAGGAAGCAATCACCGCATTTATTAAATCCTTGAAAAAGATCGCTGCAATTGCGGCGACGAGCATCAAGAGTATCAACAAGGAAATCACAAGTATCATGATCTCTCCTTAAATTCCTCAAAGTCTTCCGTCTTGTCCACCACGCTTCTGTCACACAGAGAAACGCCGCTTTTACGGGAGGCTCTGGCTATAGCATGGCTGGAGATGGGATTGGTTACCAGAACAAACAGTGCAATAAGTAAAACTTTCCAGAACCAGGTCGGCTGTATTATCCCCACTCCGATAATAATGAAAAAAGCACCTAAAGTAGTGCATTTTGTTCCTGCCTGAATCCGGTTATAGACGTCGGGGAGTCTGAGTACACCAAGATTTCCTATAAATAGAAATAAAGTTCCAATTCCGATAATAACCGTACCGAATAATTCCATCTAAATTCCTCTTTCCAGAAATCTAGCAAGGGCGACTAATCCGATAAAAGCCAGCAAAGAATAAACCAGCGAAACATCCAGGTAAACATATCTTTTGAATACAAGTCCTAAAAGGACAAGCAAAGCGACGACAGTGGTGGTAATCGTATCCACCGCCACGGCTCTATCCGAAGCAGTAGGACCTTTCAGCATGCGTAAAAAAGAGAGGAAAATGCCTATTCCGATAATGACTATAAAAACGAAAACGACTGTTTCACTCATGCAAATATCACCCTTAGATATTTTTCAAACTTTTCACCAATGATCTTCGTAGCCTCATCCACATTTTCTGACTTAACATTGATCCAGTGAATGAGCAGCGTATCACCCAGGATGTCCAATGTAAATGTTCCCGGCGTCAAGGTAATCGAATTGGCCAGGATCAACTTGGCAATATCCTGCTTTAATGTCGTTTTGATCACGACGATTCCAGGCTTGATGGGCATCTTCGGATGAATCACCCTATAAGCCACATCAAAATTTGCCTTAATGATTTCTTTGAAGAGGACAACGATATAGATAATGAAAAATGCGATCCGTTTGATGCTAAACGGTGGGAACCCCAGCCCAAGATAGTTTTTATTTAAGATTAAGGAAATAACAAGACTAACGAGAACGCCGACTGAGAGTTCCTGCCAGTGGAAGTTTGAAGTGAGGGCAAGCCAAATGATCAGGAGGATGAAAAAGAGATAAAAGAAGTTTCTTACTCGATGGGTTGCTTTATAGGCCGTTTCTGCCATCTATAAATGACCTTTCTCGAATAAGTTACGTCGCTAATGCTCCATCAAAATTGCACTAAATCATTTAATAACTAGCTGAAAGAGCATTATCTTTCAGCAGAGATCACATCACCAACATCGAAACATTCTGATCTCACGCCAAACATTGCTTATATCAATGCCGTGGCGTGATCAAACAGTATTTCCATCTCTACCTGAAAGAAACAGAGTGGCGGTTCAGTCATCGAGATGAAAATCTGGTCCCGTTGCTTAAAAAATATATCAACCAACCGCTTAGCAAATAGCGATTTTAACGCAACTTTAGTGATAAGTGCCGCAATATATAATATTTCAATCGCAAAGTCAAGCACACTTTTGGTTATGTCCCTAAAAAGGTGACAAAAGATATCCAAATAAAGAAGGCGATCGTTTTTCTGATGAAGAGGAATTATATTGGACACCTCGCAACAACCCATAACCCCTAACTCAATCGATTGGCGGTAATCCAATATAAAAACAGCACATCTTCTCCCTTGGCAGAAGAGGTTTTGATCGATGATGACGATTTTCTCAGATAGCTGGCCCAGAGAGTCTGTCAAGTGCTTGTAGATGAAAAGCTGAATTGTGTTCTGGAAACCGAACCTTATGAGCGCACTGGAACCAGAAAGGGTTATCGCAACTGTCGTCGGTCCAGAACGCTAAAGACTTGGACGGGGAGTTTAGAGCCGTTGGCGTCTCGGGATAGGGAAGGTCACTTCCAGACGGAGTTGTTTGAGCGTTACCATTCGCAAGGTCCGAGAGGTCACCGAGGCCCTCTGCGGCACCGAGTTCTGTACATCCCAGTTCTCTCAGCTTACCCAGCAGCTGGATGAACAGCTTTGCCCATGGAGACAAAAACCTCTTCCGGGAAGATATCCCTCGTCGGTAGCCCACACCATCAACAGATGCGCGGAAGCAGCTCTCCCGTCGGCAGATCGATGATCCTGCTGCCCCCTATCTTGGTCCTTAACACAGCCATGCCGGGGTGCTCGGCCACAACTTGACCGATGATGGTCGACTCCCTTCCCAGAGGATCCTTTCTCAGAATCGAGAGAACCTCCTGCTCTCTCCCCTTGGCCACAAAAAGGACCATCTTCCCCTCGTTGGCTATGTATAGGAAATCGAGACCTAATAGCTCACATGCTCCACGCACCTCATCTCGCACCGGGATCTGCTCCTCATCCACCTGTATGCCCATCTGTCGGTCCAGGGCAATCTCAGCCAAGATGGTCCCCACCCCCCCACGCGTTGGATCCCGCATACATCGGACGCCCAGGCTGGGATCCAGCACGCCCTGAACCAAGCTCACCAGAGAGGCACAATCGCTTCTTAGCTGGCTGGCAAAGCCAAAGCTCTCCCTCTGGGACAGTATGGAGATGCCGTGGTCGCCGATAGGTCCGCTAACCAGGATGGCATCTCCCATCTCGATCCTCCGGGGAGATATATCCAGATCCGCTGGCACCACCCCAACACCCGAGGTGTTCACAAATATACCGTCACCCTTGCCCTTTTGCACCACCTTGGTATCTCCACAGATCACCTCCACACCTACTTCGCCCGCCTCCCTGCTGGCCGAGTCTAAAATCCGCTCCAGCTTATCCAGGGAGAACCCCTCCTCAAGAATGAGCGCCAGGCTCAAATAAAGAGGCCTAGCGCCAACACAGAGCAGATCATTCACCGTGCCGGTGACAGCCAGTTTTCCGATATCCCCCCCCGGGAAGAAAAGTGGCTGAATCACATAGGAATCGGTGGTAAAAGCCAGCCGTACGCCGTCGACCTCGAAGAGGGCGCTATCCTCCAAACGGTGCAGGGTCGGATGGCCGAAATGTTTGAGGACAAGATCCTGGATTAGCTCGCGACTCAATCGGCCACCAGAACCATGAGCCATGGTAACCCGTTTCACTTTTGGAACGTTATTCTTTGAATCAGGCACTCTCGCCCCTCCTTTATATCCATCCCCGGCTGACCGCAATGTGGGCAGACCAGGGTGGGAAGCAAAAAATGAGCCTCCGGTCCGGGACACGAAGGTGCCCCCTGGAAACCACATTTCGAACACCTGACCAGGGCGGGTCTATTGATGATCTCCAGGGTGGCCCCCCGGGATATATCTTTGTGAGAGAAAACCTCCTCAACCCAGAACCTCACTTGCTCTTCGTTGAGCAAAGTTAGCTCCCCAATTACCACCACCACCCGCTCGATCAGCTTGGCCTCATTCTCCCGGGCGGTGCGGAAAACCACTTGGGTTATCTGCTGGGCAATGGAGAACTCGTGCATAGTACCCTCATGCGCCGGATTTCATCCCCGTTGCCAGACCCAGGGCCTCAATCACCTCTGCCGTTCCCTGATCGGCAATCAAGCTCGTCTTGACCACTTTGATCCGCGGATCGATCCTGGCCATGTCGGCTTTTAACTTTTCGGGGTCCACTTTCATGGCCGCGGCCAGTTCCACCTTATTAATGGCCACAACATCGGCCTCTCTAAAGATATACGGATGCTTAACCACCATGTAAGGTCCCTCGGTGACGGAGATAACCACCAGCCTCTTCTGGGCTCCCAGAGGAAACTCGGCCGGGCAGATGAGATTGCCCACATTCTCGGTGAACAGCAGATCAAGCTCCTCCAGGGGCAGGGTCTTCAGGGCCTTGCCCACTAGGTTGGCGTCCAGATGACACTCCTTTCCGGTGTTCACCTGCACCACACTGGCACCTTGCTGTTCGATCTTCTGGGCATCGATGGTGGTGGTCAGATCTCCGGCCACCACCCCCACATTTGCGGTTTTCCCCAAATGATTGGTCAGCCGTTCGATCATGGTGGTCTTTCCCGACCCGATGGAACCCATCACATCGATACCCATCACACCGTGCTTATCCAGTAGCCGACGGTTAACCTCGGCGATCTCCTCGTTCTTCCTGAGCAGATCCTCCTCTAACTCTATATCGAAGCTCTCTCCTTCCTGAAACTCTACGACCTTCATCTGTCCCTCCTCAGGCAGAATTTGAAAAACGTCCATATCTAAAATGTGCTGCACAGGTGCCCTCAGATGAGACCATGCAGGCTCCCACGGGATGCTCGGGCGTGCAGGATCGGGCAAACAGGGAACAGTCCCGGGGCGTTTTCAGACCTCGCAGAATGAGACCACAGATACAGCCGGCATGTTCCACCGTTCGCTCCACCTGTGCGGTAATATTGGCCTCTGCGTCGTGATCCATATAACTACTTCTCATGACCAGCCCACTGTCGGGGATGTTCCCCAGACCTCGCCATGGCGACTCTTTAGGCTGGAAGACCTCCTCTACCAGTTCCCGGGCCCGGGGGTTGCCCTCATCGGGTACCACTCGTCGATACTGGTTCTGCACCCGGATGTGTTCCTGGACAATCTGGGTGATCAACATCAGCACTGACTGGAGGATGTCGGTGGGCTCGAAACCGGAGACCACACAGGCGATGCCGTGATCTCTGGCCAAAAATTCGTAGATCCCGCAGCCGGTGATGGCGCTTACATGCCCCGGGCAGATAAGACCATGAAGCCTCAGCTGATCGTCATCCACCAGAACCTTCAGGGCCGGGGGCAAAATCTTGTGTCCCACAAGAACGAAAAAGTTTTTCACTCCCTGCTCATGAGCATCCACGATGGCCGCGGCCACCGATGGGCTGGTGGTCTCAAAACCGATGCCCAGAAAAACCACCTTTTTGTGCACATAGCTCTTGGCCAGCTCCAGGGCATCGGCTGGTGAATACACCATACGAACGTCGGCGCCCCGGCCCCTTTCCTCGATGAGAGAGGAGCTGGAGCCGGGAACCCGCAACATGTCTCCAAATGTGGCCAGAAGGACATCATCTTGGCGGCTGTATGCCACGGCTCGATCCAAATAGGCGTTGGGGGTGACGCAAACGGGGCATCCCGGGCCGGAGAGGAGGTTCACGTTGGGTGGCAGAAAATCCTTGATCCCATGTTGAAAAATGGCCATGGTGTGTGTTCCGCACACCTCCATCAGGGCGATCTCTCGACGGCCAGCCACCCGGGCAATCTCCCTGGACAGATCCTGGCAGAACTCAGCGTTGCGATACTCATCCAGGTGCTTCATGGGCAAGCACCTCCCTCAGCAGTGAGAGGGTCTCCTCGGCCTCATTCTGGTCCAACCTCTGCAGGGCAAAGCCGGCGTGAACGATGACGTAATCGCCCACCTTCACCTGGGAGAGTAAACGCAGATCTATCTCCCGGCTCATCCCGCCGATATCGGCGATCCCCCTCTGCCCTTTGATTTCTAATACTTTCATGGGAACGCTTATGCACATTATGTCCCCTCCCCACTCTGATAACCGGCTATGGCCGCCTGGCCAAGGGCAACACCGCCGTCATTTGGCGGCACCTGTCGGTGCAGCAACGGTTCAAAACCATCCCGGCGCAACAGGTCCACCACCATCTCTGTGAGCAGTTTGTTCTGAAAAACGCCTCCGGAGAGAGCTACCCTTTCCAGGCCATGAGACCCCCGGATATGCTGACAGCAAAGGCTCACCAGGTCAGCCACCGACCGGTGAAACCGGCGAGCGATCTCGGGCACGGAGACCTTCCGCCTGAGATCCCCTAGAATCTCCCTTACCATAGGGCGGGGATCAACGTTCAGATAGTCTCCTTCCCGGGAGATGGACCAGGAATAACCGTTCACAGGCCCGGAGATCCTCTCCGCGGCCACCTGAAGCTTCACCGCCGCTTCTCCCTCAAAGGTGTTATGCTGACAGATGCCCAATAAGGATGCGACGGCATCGAAAAGGCGGCCCATGCTGGAGGCCAGGGGGGCGTTGTACCCCCGGGCCAACATCTGAAAAACGGTTTCCAGGGCATCGGCTTCCAGATGGTCAAATAGGGCTCGTTCCCACGATCCCAGCCGTGATCCATACATGGAGAACAGATAGCTCAGAGCCATCCGCCACGGCTCCCGGTTGGCAGCATCACTGCCCGGCAAAGGCATGTAGCGTAGCTGGCCCAGGCGTCGGAAACCCTCGTAATCTGCCACCATGAACTCCGCACCCCAGATGTGCCCATCGGTCCCGTACCCCAATCCATCGAAGACCACGCCGATGACCGGCTCCCGCACGCCGTTCTCAGCCATGCAGGCAACCACATGGGCGTGGTGATGCTGAACCGCTACCATTTTAAGTTTTTTTTCATGATCTGCGCCCCGTTCCAGGGCATAGCGAGTGGACAGATAGCTCGGATGCAGGTCATGGGCTAAAATACCGGGGCGTATGCGAAAGAGATCTTCAAATCGCTCGATCATCTGAAGGTAAAATCGGTACGTCTCCATATTCTTCAAATCGCCGATATGCTGGCTATTAAAAGCGTAATTTCCCCGAGCCACACAGAAGGTGTTCTTCAGCTCAGCACCACAGGCCAGTACCGATGGAACCTCAAATGGTAGCTCCACCGGCATAGGGACATAGCCCCGGGCTCGTCGAAAGGGAACGGGCCTTTCATCGATGAACCGAAAAATGGAGTCATCGCACCGATTGTGGATCTCCCGGTCGTGGAACAAAAAGGCATCGGCGATCCCGGACAGCTCCCTGCGGGCCAGTTCGTTGTCGCCGATCAGAGGTTGATCGCTCACGTTTGCGCTGGTGGCCACCATGGCCAATAGATCACTCTCCAATATCAAGTTGTGCACCGGAGCATATGGCAACATGACACCCAGCGTGTTGTTTCCCGGCGCGACTTGGGCCGAGATGGGGTGCTCGTCCCGCTGCTCTAAGATGACGATGGGCCGCATGGGCGACGAGAGCAGTTCCTCCTCGGCGGAGCAAAGGTGACAGTATGAGCGTACCCGATCCAGGCTCAGGGACATGATGGCCAGAGGTTTGGCCGACCGGCCCTTTCTGCGGCGGAGCCTTTACACGGCCCGATCATCCGTGGCATCGCAACACAGATGGAAACCGCCAATGCCCTTAACGGCCACGATGTGGCCCATCTTTAGTCGTCGAACCGCCTCCCTCAAGGCCTCCTCTCCCTCCGCTTTGTTTCCCCGCATGTCGCGGAAGAACAGGTGCGGACCACAACGGCGACAGGCATTGGGCTGGGCATGATATCGGCGGTGGTCGATGTCCTCATATTCCTTCTGGCACGGAGGACACATGGTGAAGCTCCGCATGGTGGTCAGGGGACGATCGTAGGGCATTTTGGAGATGATTGTAAAGCGTGGTCCGCAGTCAGTGCAATTGATGAAGGGATATCTATAGCGCCGATCATGGGGATCCAGCAATTCCTCCTGGCAATGGTCACACATGCAGATATCCGGGGGCACCAGGACAAACTCATCGTTCACCTGTCTGCTCTTCTCAACGGAAAAGGCTCTCAATCCCTGGGGCGACCTTCTTTCGATTCGCTTATCCACCACGTGCGCCATTGGCGGGGCTTCGGCAGAAACCCGGCTGTAGAATTCATCCACCCGCCCCCTGTCCCCCTCTATCTCAACTATCACTCCCCCGGAGAAATTGCACACCGAGCCGGCCAGCTCGCACTCTCGAGCCAGGCGGTGAACGAAGGGACGAAAACCGACACCCTGTACCATACCGCTGAGGGTGATCACCGCACCGACAGGAGAGCCCGGACCCTTCTTTTGACCATGGGCAGGTCGGAAAAGGCCACCAGCAGCTTGATTCCCAGCCCGAACTCCAGACCGCGACTTCATAACACCTCTCCAAATGATTCCACAGAACACCGCTTTTAACTGGGTGAGGATGATCTCGCTCGTTCCAGAAACTCCTTTGAACCTATTCGATTCAGGGAAAAACCCAGCTCCTCCGCGGGGATATCCATGGCCAGCCCCAGCAGCTGGGGGTAATACACAACCGGCAGATCGTATTCCACCTGGAAGGTCATTCCGATCTTCTTCTGCATCGTCTCCAACATCACATTGCAGGTCCCGCACTGGAGCACAAGAGCATCGGCTCCGGCCTCTTTAGCCGCGTCCAGGGTCACTTTAGAGATCTTCATGGCCGTATCCTGATCGATGCCCAGCAGGCTGCCACCACAGCACCATGTTCGATTCGAGTGGTACAGGGCGCGGGCTCCGGTAATTTCGATGAGCTCTTCCAAGCTTGTGGGACTTTCCGGATCCTCAATACGACCATGAACTTCCGCTGGCTTCAAGTAATGGCAACCGTAAAAGGGGGCCAACGCCAGGCCGGAAAGGGGATGGCGAATGTGCTTGCGGAGCCGATCCAGACCGACATCTTCGTATAGCAGCCGATCGAAATGCCTGACCTTCGTCTGGCCCGAATAGCGCCTTCCCACGGTTCGAAGATCGGAATTGATCCGAGCCAGAAAATGGGGGTCCTTCTCAAAAGCGTGATTGGCCTCTCCAAGACTGACCCCACAGGCACTGCACAGAACGACGACGTCTAGGCCAGCCATCTCGGCCAGGCTCAAATTACCAGCGGCCAGCAACAGGGCCGAGTATTTATTCACCGACTGAATGGGAAAACCGCAGCAGAAGAAATCCTCGATGTCTACCAGGGAAATTCCCAGCTGATGGGCCACGCGCCGGGCCGAGATCTCGTAGTTCATGGCCCGCACCGGCACGGTGCAGCCAAGAAATATCGCGTATGCCAACAACTGATCCCTCCCCACAGGGAACCTCAATCCCCTTTGCCCTCCTTATCATCAGACAAAAAACCGCTTTTTTCCAGAAGGACGCGCACCTGGGAGGCATCCTGACGAAGTGGAGGGAGGTTAAAGCGACAACGCTTTTTGTTCTCCAAATCTCCGATTTCCATGAGCCGCCCAGCCTTGCTTAAAATCTTCATCTGCACCGAGAAAAACGGGTGAATGTGTCCTTCACGAACGGCGATATTTCTGAGGGCGATCATCAAATCGGCGATTTTCACTCCCTGAGGACAACGCTCCTGACAGGTGTAACAACTGGCGCACAGCCAGACGAAATCGTCGGTAAGAACCTGTTGCCTCATGCCCAGCAGGACCATATGGACGATCCGCCGGGGGTTGAACCGTTCGTTCACCTGGCGAACCGGGCAGCTCGCCGAACATGTGCCGCAATCGAAGCAGCGGACGATCATCTCTCCACCACGCTCCCTGGCCACCTGAAATTTAAAGGTGGAATCCAGGCTGTCAATAGCGATCTTCTTCCTGTGTCGCTGGCTCAAAATCCCTCCTCACCCTTCCCCTCCGGCTCATCCACCGACGCATGGCCGGCGCAAAGCTCCTCCTTCAGAATGCGTTGCACAACAGCAGGGATGGCCTTGACAACCGCAGGGGTGCAGCCCCGATGCCAGGTCCGCACATCGGTCACCTCCACGGCATAGAAAATGACATCTTGGGGAACTTGACATCCGCACCTGCGGCCCAGGTCCAGGGCAGTGCTGATGCCGATCCCATGAGCAGACCAGAATGGTACATCCTCTTTAAATGTATCCTGGGAAAGACGATATATCTGACCCGGTTTCCCTTCTTCGGTCTCGATAGCGTCGATGACGACGAGTTTCTGGTATCCACATACCAGATCCAAGATGGCCAGACCGGCGACGCTTGCCTCCTGGAAAACCAGATCACCACGGTCAGAAAAACGCCGCCGAAGCTCCCGAACGACATGTATACCCACGGCATCATCGCTAAGCAGTTCGTTGCCCAAACCGAGAACAAGAGTCTTATTCACTGACTCACCCGAGAAATGTCCTATAATTCTAAGAATCTTACTTGATGGGTATTTTCCCAAATTCCTTAATCTTCTGAATGAAGTCATTCACCGCCTGGGCATATTTTCGCCCCTCTGTAGCCTCGATATGCTGCACACTGAGCCGGTCTGGTTCCAGCCCGAATTGTCTCAGCAGAACCTTGGTCAGGGCCAGCCGAGCTTGAGCTCGATGGGCTCCTGCCACATGATGACAATCGGTTGGATGACAGCTGGCGATCATCACCCCATCGGCACCATTTCCGAAGGCCGCCAGGATGTGCTCGGGATCAATTTGGGCAGCGCAGGGAACCCTAAGGACCACAAAATTTGGGGCGATGGCAACTCGCTCCACACCGGCCATATCAGCTGCGGCACCGGCACACCAATCACAACAGAAAACCAGAATTTTCGGCTGAAAGTCCTTCACAGCACACCAGATCTCCGTATCAACTCATGGCTGCCCTTATGGTGGCCAGCGTCTGATCCCGCCAATAGCCCGTTTGCTCAATGGCCCCGCAGGGACAGGCGACTACGCAACATCCGCAGCCCAGGCACAGACTTTCGGTGATTTCGGCTTTCCGGCCCTTTCCATCACCAGAATCCTCTCCCACAAGCTGGATGGCCCTGTACTCGCAGGCGCCGATACAGACCCCACACCCATCGCAGACATCCTCATCCACACGGGAG
>DAOVRJ010000165.1 GCA_030628225.1 Candidatus Zixiibacteriota bacterium
AAAGTGCAAATTTTAAATTGAAAAATGAAGTACGAGATCAATCAAATAGGTTTACAGTTTGTCGATGAGTCTATGCTAAGTCAATTTAATATTTGATATTTACATTTTACAATTTGCAATTACGGCACCGCAGGTGCCGCTAAAGCTAGGGAGCATGGTGGGATGCGACCCAAGGGAGCATCGGGTTGGGTGGACTTCCCCCTTAAACCGAACTATCCTTTAATCTAATAAAAAAAACAAAACTCAAACGACTTTGTCAAGGCTTTATTTGCGGTATCGGGCCATCCGATCAACCTGAAGAGTTATGAAATGGGGTAAAAGGAAATCCTGGTGGATCGAGCCAAATTTTCCCTTGACAACATCGCCGCATAGAGGTAATTTGGAGGTGTTAAACGGACTACATCGCAGAAGGCCAGAAATCATCGGAGCGAACTTCATGTCTTACCAATACCGGCCCCGTCACGGCTTTGCGGGTACGCTCACCCCTGTGGTCAAATATCTCTTGATCATCAACGTCGTGGTCTATCTGCTGGAGAACCTAACCGGGGGCCGCGCAATGATCTACGCCTTCGGCCTGGTGCCCCGGTTCATCCTGCATCGGCTGGCCCTGTGGCAGTTCGTCACCTACCTGTTCCTGCATGGGAGCCTGGGACACCTTTTCTTCAACATGTTCGCTCTATGGATGTTCGGGTCGGAGATCGAGCGCTACTGGGGAAGCCGGGAGTTTCTCAAATACTACTTCATCACCGGGGTGGGCGCCGGCATCCTCACCTGGCTGACCTCTATGAACTCGATAATCCCCACCATCGGCGCCTCCGGGGCCATCTTCGGCATCCTGGTGGCCTACGCCATGATGTTTCCCAATCGCCCCATCTATCTTTACTTCTTCTTTCCCATGAAGGCCAAGCACCTGGTCATCCTCTTCGGCATCCTCGAGCTGATATCTTCCTGGAGCCACACTTCCGATGGCATCGGCCACTTCGCTCATTTGGGCGGAATGGTCTTCGGCTACCTGTACCTGAAACGGGAACGTTTCTCCTATCTGCTGAGGGACTTTCTGCAGGGATCAAAATCAAGACGAGAGGCTCAGAAACGGCTGTGGGAGGAACAGAATCGGGATATGGAGCGGAAGGTGGACGAGATTCTGAGCAAGGTCTCCCGGGAGGGAATGAACAGCCTCACCCCGGAGGAGAAAGAACTGCTGAAAGGGGCCAGCAAACGGTATAAGCAGCATTGACAGGAAGCTTTTTATTTCGCTTGAGCCGCCGAGGGCGGCTTTTTTTTTACCTCCAGCCAGCGGCGGATATCCTCCACAAGGGCCTGGGGAGAGTCCAGAGCCCAGGTCCGGGTGGGCAGCGAACGCAGAAAAGTAGATCCGTAGCGGGTGCTCAGCACGCGCCGGTCCAGTATGAGAACCACACCCCGGTCGTCCCTCCTCCTGATCAGCCGGCCAAACCCCTGTCGAAAACGAATCACCGCCTCGGGCAGCACATACTCGGTGAACGAGTTGCGCCCCTGCTTCTCCAGCTCCTCCATGTGAGCCTCAACCAAGGGCTCCGTGGGCACCAGAAAGGGAAGCTTCGTCAACACCAGGGAGCGCAGGCTCTCGCCGGGAATGTCCACCCCCTCCCAGAAACTGTTGGTGCCCATGAGCACCGATTCGTGTTCCTGGCGAAAGCGGTTCAGGATGTTGGTGCGCGAGCCATCCTTGCCCTGCCCCAGAACCAAAATGCCCTGCTGCCCCAGGCTCTCTTTCAGCTCCCCGTATGCCCTGTCTAACATCTCGTAAGATGTGAACAGCACCAGGGCCCCACCCCTGCTGGCCAGCAGAGCCTGGTACAGCGTCTCTATGGCCTCCCCTAAAAAGCGAGCGTCTTTGGGCGAGGGCAGATAAGAGGGAAGACAGACCAGAGCCTGCTCGTCGAAGTCGAAGGGCGAGCCCAGAGACAGGGTCCGCAGCCGCTCCGGCTTCACCAGGTGCAGGCCGATTCTGCTCAAAAAGTAGTCGAACTGGCCGGCAACGCTGAGCGTGGCCGAGGTGTGAATGGCCGTTCGCAGCCGGTTATAGACCAGGGTACGCATCAGCTGGGCAACATGCAGCGGAGCGCTGAACAGTCGCGTGTCGAAGCTGTCCTCGCGGGTGGGGGTCTGCACCCAGTAGACGTACTGCTCGTCCTCGGCGCCGACCAGGTGTCCAAGGGCATCGATGATCTCCTGGCAGTCCCGGGCCCTGGCCGCCAGGTCCTCCCTCTGCTGCTCCTGATCCTTGAGGCTCTCCGGCTCCAGCCCATCCAGCATGCCCACCAAATCCAGCAGACTGGCCTTCAACCCGATGAGATCTCCGGCAAACTCATCGGCCTGGCTCTTGATCTGCCCGACCAGCTCTCCATCCCGGCGATAGCGGTATTTCCCGGTATATCCCCCCTCCCGTTCCCCATATAGAGCCAGTACCGCCTCGGTCAAGAACTTGAAAAAGTCCGTTCCCACCTGCCACAGGTCATCCCGATCCTGTATCGCCCGATCAATGCGACCCAGAAATGGCTCCCCGGCAGCATCGGAGATGGCGGCATGCTCCACCCGGCGCCGCAGAGTCGGCAGGACACCCAGCTCTATTGCCTCCCGCTGATAGATGCGATTGAGCAGAGTGCGCAGCATCCACCAGTTCAGCTCAACTCCCAGATACTGACAGGCCACCTTCTCCAGACAGTGAGCCTCGTCGAAGATCACATGATCATAGTCGGAGAGCACGGCTCCCTCGGAGGCCAGATCGGAGAAGAACAGAGAGTGGTTGACCACCACCAGGTGGGCGTGAGCGGCCGCTCGCCGGATGCGCATCACGAAACAGCGACCACTGAATTTGCATCGCGAGCCCAAACAGTAGTTGCGCTCCGCGCAGACCTTGCTCCACACCCCGGGTTCGGCGAAGAACCCGGTGTTCTCCGCCACATCGCCGGTCTGCGTCTGTTGCGCCCAGACTACCAGAGGGAGCAGCTGCCGGCGTTCCTGGACGGTCAGGACCTGTCCGGACTGCGAGAGGGCCCAGTTCCATTTGTTCAGGCACAGGTAGTTGGACCGTCCTTTGACCAGAGCGGCGCTGAAAGACAGCTCCAGAGCATCGTGCAGAAGAGGGATATCCTTGAAAAAAAGCTGCTCCTGTAAATTCTTCGTGTGCGTGGAGATGATCACCCTTTCGCCGTTCTGCACCGCCCAGTGAACGGCCGGTATCAGATAGGCCAGAGATTTGCCCGTTCCAGTGCCGGCCTCCACGGCTAAAAACTCGCTGCTGTTGAAAGCCCGGGCCACCGCCTGCACCATCCGGACCTGCTGCGGTCGCTGCTCAAACTGGCCAAGGGCCCGGCCCAGATCGGTCTGCGGTCCCAGGAGGACCTCCATGGCCGAGGGATCCAGAGGCCAGCGAGCATCCTCCTCCCATTTGCCCGGGGACTCGGCAACAGGCTCGCCGGAGAGGTTGAAAAAATCTCCCGGCAGGTCCTGCCGCTCACCCCCACCGGGTATCTTGCGGGTCAGGACATCCTTGACCGTTAGCCTCAAGCCCTGGGAGAAGATCGTCTCCAGCCCGGATCCCAAACCGGCTGCCAGCCGGGACAAAAGACCCAGAGTGGTCAGGTCCAGGGCGACCATCTGCCGGACCAGGGACAGAAAAAGCTCTCCCGTGGCCCGGGCGTCATCCAGGGCCCGGTGAGCTCTTTTAAGTGAAATTTGATAGAAATCCACCAGCGTGGCAAGTCGATGGTCCCTCAGGCAGGGCAAGAAAATGCAGGAGAGGAACAGGGTGTCGAAATTGGTGTTGGACAGGGACGGCAGAGCGGCCCGCTTTAGGGCGGCCCCCAGAAAATTCACGTCAAAGGCAGCATTATGGGCCACCAGCGGGTCTTCGCCTAAAAAATCCAGCACCCGGGGCAGAACCTGGTCGATGACCGGCTGCCCCCCCAGATCCTCCTGGGAAATGCCGGTGAGATCGGTGATAAACCGGGGAAGCGGAATTTGCGGGTCGACGAGCTGGGACAGCTCATCCACTACCTGGCCTTCCCGAACCCTGACGGCCCCCACCTCGATGATGCGGTCCATCTCTGGGTTCAGGCCCGTGGTCTCCAGGTCCAGGGCCACGAAGTTGAATAATGGGTCTGATAGGGACATGGTATCCATCTGGAAGGATCCTGGATCCTGGTAAAAGAAATGCAAAGTGAAAAATGAAAAGTGAAAAATGCAAAGTGGGAAAATATTTTGACTTCAGCTTTTACGAATCTCGAGTCTCGAATCTCGAGTCTCGGCTTTTATCCAGGATCCGCCTCTCTCACCAACACACAAATCCCTGTGCTGAGCCTAAACAAAAAGCGACATCTCCTCAGACGTCGCCTCACCCAAACCATGGGATCTGCCCGGGATCCGTCTAGTGATGCCTACAGGCGAAAGAAGCTGCGGATGTTCCCCAGGATGCTGCTGCGCGACTGGACCGTCATTTTCTTCGTGGGACGCTCTTTTTCCAACTCGGCCATCTTGGCGGCGTTCTCCCTAAGGCGCCGCTCTAGGATTTCGCTGAGGGATTGGGCAATGGACGGATTGGCCGTGATCACCCCGGCGAAATTGGCCTTGTCGACGACGATCACTTCGGTGTCCTCCAGGGCCGTCACGGTGGCCGATCTCCTCTTTCCGGTGAGCAACGACATCTCCCCGACGAAGTCGCCCATCTCCAGCTGAGCCAGCACTGCCTTGGCCCCTGTTTCGTCGACGGCGCTGACCTCCACTCGCCCGGAGGTGAGAATAAAAAAGGAATCCCCCTCATCTCCCTGACGGACGATCTCCTCCCCCGCCGCATAGCGATAGGCCCGGGCACCCCTGGCCAACCGTTTCATTTCTTCCGCAGACAGAGGAGAAAGAATCTCCACTTGCTCAAGAACTTCCATGATGCCGGAGACTTTCTCGACCCTTTCTTTTTCCTGTAGTTCCGCTGAGATGGTGTAAAGGTTTACATCCCGTATGGGGAAAGGAATCCTGATGCCTTCCCGGCGGAACAGGTACCAGATGCCGGTCATGATCTGATCGGCAATGTCCGGATGCCGGGGGAAATCATCGATCCAGTATTTCATCTTGTAATTTATGGCAAAATCGCCGTACTCTGTCACCCAGACGCGTGGCCTGGGCTCGGTCAGCACCCCCGAGGTCTGAAGGGCCGCCTGAGCTATGACCTCTTTGACCTTGTTGGGCGCTAGCTCATACCGGGTGCCCACATTCACATACTGGGCATGACGAGGATTGGGAGCGGAGTAGTTAACGATCTCCTCTTTGGAGACGTTTCCGTTAGGAATGATAACGAAGTCGCCATCCAGGGTCCTGATGCGGGTGGATCGCCAGCTGGTCTGGACCACAGCTCCCACCTGATCGCTGACCTTCACCCAATCGCCCACCTTAAAAGGTTTGCCCACGTGCAGGGCCACGCCGGCGACGATGTTGCCCAACACATCCTGCAGAGCTAAACCGATAACCGCAGAAAGCACTGCCGAGCTGACCAGCAGGGTGGACAACCTGGCCTGGAAAACCTTGGAGATAATCACGATCATGACCAGAATTAGCAGGGTGATCTTGATCAGTTCATGAAGAAGAACCGGGATCTGGATCTTCCGTTTGTCCTTGAGGAATTTCTCGACAATCAGGCGATCGAGCAGGTTAAACAGGATAAGAATGCCTAAAAATAGAGCCGCGGCCCGGAGCAACTTCATGCTGAACAGATCCAGGGGC
>DAOVRJ010000114.1 GCA_030628225.1 Candidatus Zixiibacteriota bacterium
GAGGGCAGATAGCTCGACCCCACATCCACCCAAGTGTACTTGTCTACCTGTCCACGGAAAAAACGGCTGCGGTTGGTTCCCTTTTCGCGAATAATTTCGGCGCGTTCGATGTACTGGGGGTCATTAATCAATAGTGCTCCCCCCTCTCCGCAGGTGAAGTTTTTCGTTTCGTGGAAGCTCTGCGCGGCCATGCAGCCTAAGGTTCCGAGAAATTTGCCTTTATATTTGCCAAACAAACCGTGGGCATTATCCTCAATCACCGGGATGTTATGGCGGCCGGCGATCTTTAAAATTGTATCCATTTCACAGCCCACGCCGGCATAGTGAACGGGCAGAATGGCCTTGGTGCGAGACGTGATTAGCCTCTCCAGTTGGGTCTCATCCATGTTCAGTGTGTCGACTCTTACGTCGATAAAAACCGGTTTGGCTTTATATAGGGCAAAAGCGTTGACCGTCGACACAAAGGTGAATGAAGGAACAATCACTTCGTCACCTGTTTTGATATCGAGTAAAATAGCTGCCATCTCAAGTGCATGTGTGCATGAGGTAGTCAGTAGCGCCTTAGCAACACCCAACTGTTCTTCGAAAAAAGCATGACAGCGCTTTGTAAATTGTCCATCCCCTGAAATGAGGCCGTTATTGATCGCCTGGGCAATATAAACCAATTCTTTGCCCTCGAAACAGGGTTTGTTAAATGGAATTGCGAATTTGTCCATTAGCAGGCCTACTCATTGTGTCTTATAATCATTATAGGTTGCTACGTTGACAGCTTGTAGATAAGCCTCAAGTGAATTTAGGTTACTAAAACTTTTCGCTGCCGGCCGGGTATGCCCATCTGCATCCATGGTTGCCCACACCTACTTCCCTACTGTCACGAGGTGGGTAGCCCAAGGTGCGTGCCAATGCAACAAAACCCCAGGGTCAGAAAATCGTGCCCCAAGGGAGGCATGGAGGTTTATCACTGGTGCGTTTGCTGCAGATATCTTCCCAAGTACAAATGATGCACCCTGTTTTTGGAAATAACACATGGTTGAGGCAAACAGACCCACTCCAATCCGCTTTCCTTTCCATTGAGGGGCCACGGCAGCCAAGTGAAAGTACCCTTGCTCGCCCCCGATCTGCACTATTGAGAAGGCGCGCACTTCTCCTCGCATTTTCAGCACGAGAAGAATTTGGGAGTTTGCCGGGTCAAATGTCCGGGACGCCCATTGTTGATAACGTTTGTCAGCGAGGTCTCTGGGGACGCGCACATCAGCATGGTAGCGTCCATTCTCAAAAACCTGGCCACAAATCTGCATGACCGGTGCGAGGTCGTCCTTCTGCGCCGGTTTGAGCGTTACTTTTGTGTGCGGGTAATTGGTACTCTGGACACGTTCGTAGCGCACTACCATAGTCGTATCGATGTAGCGAAAACCGAGCGATTGGATAAAATAACGCCTCCGGATATCCGAAGCTGAGATGGTTGTGCTGACCAGCTCCACCTCATGAGTCTTGGCCCAAGCCTCGAGGTGCTCTCTGAGCCGGGAAGAATCCCGCAAAGAAGTGTTAAGCTCATCGGTCTTGTAATTGGCCACTCCGAAACCGAAGGTTTCTATGTCCCAGGGCACCAAGGCAATTTGCCCTGAATTGGCTAAATCGTTGGATATAGGTTCATAATGCAGCTCAAACATATTGACTTTAACACCTCTCAGAAAAAGCACCACTAAAACGATACGCTCCCATGAATTATAAGGGAAGCTTGCCTCCTTTATACTACGAATCGCCATGTTCCTTTTTTTCTCGAATCGCATAGCTGGGACGGTCCATGAGGCGAAGGTGCATCCTCGCCATGTATTCGCCGATGATGCCGAGAGCGAAAAGCTGCACACCTGAAAAGATGGAGATAATGGATGCAAGAAATGGGAAACCTGCGACCCGTGTCCCGAACATCAAGTACCGGCCCACTACAAACACCAATATCAAAAAACCACAGAGTGTAAATGTAAAACCAAGCAAACTTGCAACCCTCAGAGGTAACACGCTGAATCCTGTGGCCATATTTATAGCCTGGGTGACTAATTTTAAAAAGGTATAGTTTGACGTCCCCTCCTGTCGTGACATATGCTTGACGGCAATAGCGGCAAAACGCTTGGTCCCCCAACTCAGCAAAACATCAATGGATGGATAGGTGCCGCGATAATCAGAGAATGAGTCCCGAAGGCGGGTGCGAAAAACCCTGAAAGCACTGACATTCCGAGCTATTTCAACACTCATCACGCTCCTGAGTACTAGCTTGGTAATTTGAGAAGCAAGGTCGCGCCACAGGCCATGTTGTTCTATTTGCGGAGCACCATAAACCACGTCGTATCCTTCGTTTAGTTTTTCGAGCAAATTGCAGATCTCTTCGGGTGGATGCTGCAGATCGTCATCAATAGTAACGGTGATATCGTATTTTGCCTCACGTATTCCTGCTAAGAGGGCGTTATGCTGGCCGTAATTGCGCATCAAGTTGAGGCTTTTGACAAACTCCTTGTTATCAACCAGTTCCCCGATAACCTGCCAGCTGTCATCCAAGCTACCATCATTGATTAAGATAACTTCAAAAGCATCAGCATAGGCTTCAAGAACACTTTTCAGCTTTGTCACAAGAGGTTTTAGGGTGTCTTGGCTGTTATAAACCGGCACCACTACGGAAATACCAGCAAATCGCACTTGTCATTTCTCCTTTCAGAATTTAGCCCGATTTAATCATATATTGTCAGAAACTGAGGTTATGTAGTCTGTTTTCTGCTGTTATAGCCCGGATAGGGATAATCCGAGATTATGAATCCGTTGACCTCCCATGGAGGATACGTCACAATCACGGTGATCACTCCCACTCTATAGCCCAATTTGCCCAGGATGTCTCAGAAGGTCTGGCCCACCATGGGCGCTGAAGTGATGAGGCTCGGCTCCATGAAGCTGTATTTGGTGGGACCGTAAGTGTAGAAATCATAAACGCCCTGTTTGCCTAGATTCTGACCCCTCATGAAAGCACCTCAGGCGGGGTCGGCTCATGCAGGGGATGGTAGAACGAAATTTTTTCCAGCTGTTCTTTTCCATAAACCCTTGAAGATGGGGCAATCGCTCTTCTTGGAAGAGGGAGTCCATGACTTCAAAAGTGGTTCCATCCAACCCCAAAATAAGAACCTTTCAACCGTTTACTTTTTTCATCGATGCAACAATCTTTCTCACTGATTTTTCTTCGGTCCATCTCTTTCGGCATCTTATGAGCTTATTAGACTGCCACCCTCCCATCCACATCCTGGGGCACCGGAACGTTCATCAAACTCATGATGGTCGGCAAAAGATCCATGATCTGCACATCTTCCCGGATTATCTTTTTGCCGCGGACGAACAAAGAGGCGTCGTCGTAAGTGTGCATGCCCACCAGAGCCGTCTTCTCGGTCAAGCCCTCCTTCTTGACGTCGGCCTTGAGATCAAATCCATCGAAGGGAATAGCGAACAGATCCGCCGCGGAGGAAAGATTTTCTCCCCGATAGATCTCCTCTCTCCTAAACACTTTCTGAATCACCTTCTCTCCCGTGTCCGGGAGGTGGAACCCCAACAGCTCTTCAGCAACTTTCTCCCTCACTTTTTCATAATTGGACGGATCCACGCCGCCTTTGGGTTCCCGCCCTTTCAAATTTATATAGACACGCCCGGGAATGAGGGTGAAGGCCTGGGAGCTGGAGTGGATATCCCCAAGACCTGCCGGAGGGTTCTGCTCGAATTTCAGCAGTCCCCTCTCCACCAGATATCGACTGAGGTTCACCTCTTGCTTGATGGTGCAAAAACCGTGGTCGGACATCAGAATAAAGGTCACCTCATCTCCCAGCCTGCTGTTCAGATCACCCAGGATCTCGTCGATCTGATCATAATATTCCAGAAATGCCCGGGCATACCGAGGGTGGCCCTGCTCCATGTGTTCCCACATAAAATGGTTGATCCTGTCCGTGCCCATGATGTGCAGGTGAAAATAATCCCAGGGCTCATGATCCATAAAATGGTACATGGCCTGGACCCTCTTCTCCAATGTGAGGCGCAGATCCTCCAAGAACTTGTCTAAAGACTTCCGGGCCAGAGCGGCATCGGCGTCGATCCGGTAGTCCATTTGCTCCAGTTGCCCGGAGATTTCCTGGGGAAAGGTGGCCTTTTCCAGGTTGGTGGCCAAAAAACCGGAGACTAAAATCCCATTGACCTGCCTGACTGGATAGGTGACCGGCACGTTGACCACCACCACTCTTTTCCCCCGCTCGCTGAGAATCTCCCATAGGGTCTTGCTGGTCATGTTCAGCGAGGTCGGTATAAAAACATCGTAGGAGTTGGGACGATGATCCACGAAACCGAAGATGCCGTGTTTTGCCGGGTTTTTTCCGGTCATAAATGTGGACCAGGCCACCGATGAGATAGTGGGATAAACTGATCTCATCCTGGTGAAGGCACCCTTTTCAACCAGCCTGGCCAGGTGAGGAAACCGCCCCTGAGCTATCTGGTTTTGCAGAAAGCTATGTGGCACACCGTCGATGCTGAGAACGAAAACCCGGCGCTTCTTACTCCTGAATTTCAAAAAGGCCATGTTCCTGCCCACTCCTTCTTTTCCGACTGCGAAATGTGCTTAGAGATATCCGAGATCCTCCAGCCTTTTCTGGATCTTCTGCTCCTCTTCCTTGGAGTAAACCTGCTCATCCTCTGTTGAACCGCTCTGCTTGGCTGTCGTTGTTGCAGCCGGAATATACCCGAATTCCTCAAGCTTGTGGAGGACCGTATCCCGGCATTGCTCCGGGGTGGCCTCAGCGACCTTTAAAACGATCTCCGGATGCCGGGGAGCTTCATACGGATCGTCCACCCCGGTGAAATCCTTGATCTCCCCGGCCCGAGCCTTCTTATACATGTCCTTCACATCTCGCTGCTCGCAAACCTCCACGGGGCAGTCCACAAATATCTCCACAAAGTTGGTCGTTTCCTTCCTGGCATTGTTTCTCGCTTTAATATACGGTGACACGAAAGAGACCAACACGGCCACGCCGTTTCTGCTCAACAATTTGGCCACGAAGGTCACCCGCTCGATGTTCTTGTCTCTATCCTCCTTGGAAAATCCCAGATCACGGGTCAGGCTCTGCCTGACGATGTCTCCGTCCAGCCGCTCAACCCTCAAACCTCTCCGTTTCAGCTCCTCGGCCACCAGATCGGCCACGGTGGTCTTGCCGCAGCAGGGGAGCCCAGTAAACCATACGCAACATCCTTGTTGCATCTTGAAATCCTCCTCGCTTACACCTCATTCGAGATCAGATGATAGATTTTCCCTCCATATCCTCTGGAACGGACAGATTGAAGAGCCGCAGTATAGTGGGGGCCATGTCCATGAGATGGAGTCCTGATTTCCTGCCCGCCGCAAGTCCTGAATTGTTCATGATGAATATGCCGTGCTGAGCGTGATTCGCATCGTCGGGACCAGTGTCATTCTCAGAAGTGCGGATGGTCCCGAATCCCACGCTGCCCACAGAACGCCAGGTCAGATTGCCGAAGTAAATTATCAGATCCGGGGCCACGTTCTTCACCTGGGGATAGATATCTCGGGGCCTGAAAACCCTGGTGTTGATGTTCGCACCGTTCTCATCCTCTATGGCCTCCAACTTGGCGATGAGCTCATCCCGAACCTTCTCGTAGTCCTCAGGATCGATGACCCCCTGAGGCTCCCGACCCTTCACGTTTAGAAAGAGTCGGCCATAATAACCTCCGGACCCCCAGGCTTTGGTGTGCGACCAATCGATGTTATCGTTCTTCAGGGGCGTAATCTCACTGGGCATAGATTTCAGCTTAAGATAGCCCTCTCTCATCAACCACTCGTTGATGCAAATTCCCCCGTCCATGCGCTGAGCCCCGTGGTCAGAAACGATGAAAACCACGGTCTGCCGATCTACCTTGGTCAACAACTGGCCAACCTGCTGGTCGACATAATGGTAATACTCTTTGATAGCATTTTCGTATGGTGAGCCCGGCTTATATTTCTTGTGTTGCTCATCGAAGTATTTCCAGAGACCATGATGAATCCGGTCGATGCCCATCTCCACGAACATGAAAAAGTCCCACTCCTTGGTCTCCATGAGATAGTTGACTACCTGGAAGCGGTTTTCGGTCATCTCGTAAATCTGCTTAATTAGATAATCCTTATCATCGGTGCGGAACTTCTTCACGTCGAGAATAAACTCTCCCGCAACACCCTCAATTTCCCCTTTCAGCTCCGCGGGATAGGTATACTGAGAGTCAGTGTCCGGCGCCAGAAAACCAGATATCATACACCCATTGAGCGGTTTCGGCGGATAAGTCTGCGGAACACCCACCAGAATGCTCTTTTTGCCGGCCCGGGAAAGAATGTCCCAAACGCGATCGTCCTTCACCGCCTGAGATGTGGCGAAGTACATCTCATCATAAGAGTAATTCTTTCGGTTGCGAAAACCGTAAAAACCCAGCACACCCGGACTTTTGCTGGACATCATAGATGTCCACGCCGGAACGGTAATGGGCGGGATGGTGCTCTTTAACTCGCCATAGACGCTCTGCCCTAAAATCTTCTTAAAATTAGGCAGCTCATCGCCCCAGCGGTCAAAAAGCAACTGGGGTGTGGCACAGTCCAGACCGATGACCAGCACTTTCCTGCCATTGTTAATCAAAGAAATGCCCCCCTTCCTCAGAATTGGTTTAAAATACGGCAACTATTGAATTGACTGAATTGACGAACTTTTTATGCTAGTAAGAAAATCATAGTACTCCTGGCTAACTACCTCCCAGGCAAAGGTGGTCTCCGCTACCCGACGACCTCGTTCTCCCATTACTCGAAGTCTCGAACTGCCCATGTTATAAGCCTGCCGAATGGCTTCTGCCAACCCGGATGCCGATGGATGATACACCAAACCGCAATGGTATTTGCTGACAAACTGAGCCGTCTCCTCCACATCCGTGACCAGAACAGGTTTGCCCAGGGCAAGATATTCGCCGAACTTGGTGGAAAAACTCACCACATTGGCAGGGTGATGTGGCCTGCACGTGACGAGAATATCTGCCGCCTGAAGGTGTCTGATAAGCTCTTGGAGCGGAAGATAATCAACCAATTCAGCCTTGGAACCTAATCTTTCTTTGATCTTTTCCTTCCACTTCCTGTCATATTGGGTTTCGCGAAATCCCATAAATTTCAGTTTTATATCCAGATCTTGCAGCATTTGCCCCGCCTCGATGAGAAAGTCAACGCCCTGCCAGGCTTGATAAGCTCCAGCATAGCAGACGGTGAAGGTGCCGTTTTGGGAAACACCAACGGGTCTGAACATCTCCGTATCCACGCCGTTACGAATCAATCGGATTTTTTTTCTGGGGACACCATGGGCCAGAAGCAGCTCTTGGAGGGGCCGGGAGACGACCAGATGATAGTCCGAATGATGTATAGCCACCCGTTGCTCCAGTAAAAACTCGAGGAGATGAAAGGTGTTTCTGAACTTGTTTAATTTCCACATCAGGAGCATCTCGCTGATTACATCCCCGTGCATATCGTGCACCACAGGAGCCTGGAAGTGTCGCCTAAAGAGGCAAAAAGGAAAGGCTACGTAAGGATTTCCAGCATGGATCACATCATAGCCCCGCAGTCGTGGAAGCAAGCTTGAGAACTGGAGCGGAAACAAGATGGGGGGCGTCC
>DAOVRJ010000261.1 GCA_030628225.1 Candidatus Zixiibacteriota bacterium
AGCTTCGAGTTTCAGTATCTATATCCGCCATCCTCTTCACCAGCACCAACAAACGTTTTTTAACCTCCCGCGGGTTCGAAACCCGCGGGAGGTTTTAACCTTCACCGGCACCATACGTTTCACAACGAGAAGAGGGGGTAGCGGAAAACGGCGAGGGTCGCGTGCCGGTTGACGTGAAGGAAAACGGCATCGGCGGCAGAGCCGCCGATAGCGCCCCGGTGCTGCGAAGCAGCACGCCGGTTGCAGCGAGGGGGAAACATCCCCCTTCAAAAACACCACCGAAGAATCTAATCTTGTGCCTGAACAGATTGGATAATAGAAAATAAATAGCCGGTTGGAAAAAGGAGATTCTTGGTCGCGGTAAGTCGCCAGGGCTCCGTACAGCTCCTGCAGAATGACATGTCTGTTTGGTTTTTCCCGATCACCGATTCCCGGATCCCCATTTCCAATTGGATCCATGCACATCAAAAGCCCAGCTTCTCCACAGAAGCCGGGCTTTTATAACGGCAACATTCTCTCGCGCAGCTACTCAAACTCCACCTGCGGAGGAACTTCCGCCGCCTCGGGGGCCTCGAAGAACTCGGCCCTCTCAAAACCGAAGATGCCGGCGATGAAGTTGGTGGGAAACCGGCGAATGGTCTGGTTATACACCTTGACCTGATCGTTGTAGCGCATCCTCTCGGTGGCGATGCGGTTCTCCGTGCCGGCCAGCTCATCCTGCAGGCGGATGAAGTTCTGGTTGGCCTTCAGGTCCGGGTAACGCTCCACCACCACCAGCAGCCGGGCCAGGGCGCCGGACAGATCGTTGTTGGCGGATATCTTATCCGGGACCGTCTTTGCCCCGCCCACCCGGGAGCGAGCCTCGGTGACCTGGATGAAAACCTCCCGCTCGTGCTTGGCATACCCCTTGACCGTCGCCACGTAGTTGGGGATCAGGTCGTAGCGGCGCTGCAATTGATTTTCCACCTGGGCCCAGGCAGCCTTGACCCCCTCGTCCAGGCCCACCAGCCGGTTGTATATGCCCACGCCGGAGAGGACCAGGATCAGGCCGATAACCAGGATGATGGCCAGGATCACCAGCACCCAGACCCAAGTTTTTCCATTCTGGTTCATGGGTTAGCTCTCCTCCTTTTCCAGGGAAAGTTTGTCCACAGCCCTGCTAAGGGCGTCGATCTCGGACACGTATTTTTTGAACAGTTCCAGGATCTCCGCCGCGGAGATTTTTTTCTGGCCGGTCTTGATGGCCAGAAGCTGAAGAAAGGTGCCGGCGTCCAGCCCGAATAACTCCGAGACCGCACTGATGATCTCCTGCTTGGTCTTGGGAATGGGTTTGCCTTTGAGATAGATCAATCCTTGAAATATGGAGGTGAAGGCCGTGATGGAGCCGGCGATTATCTCCTTCATGGCCCGGGGTTTCTGCCGGGTCTCCAAGTAGAGCTGGCGCAGACGGAGGAGCTTTCCCTTTAGCTCCCGCTCGCACTGCACGCGCACGTCGGCGGGGCGGAACTGAAGATCCTTGAGCACGTCCTCTCCGTGGACCAGCCGGTAGTTGGCCTGCATGTCCAGAAACTCGATGGGATAGGAATCCAGGGAGGAGCGGATGTGGGCGGGCGTCATGAACAGAGGTGTGTTGACCATTCGCTTGCGCCATTTGGCCACCACCTCCATTCCCCGGCGCAGGGAGTCTATGGAATCGTTCTTCAGGACCACCAGGAAGTTCAGGTCCGATTTGCCGGGAACGTATTCCCCGGTGGCCCCGCTGCCGTAGAGGATGATGGCGATCAGGTCTTCAGCGAAGCTCTTTTGCAGATCAGCGGTGAAATCGGCAAAGATCTCCTGCGGCTGTTTCGGCGCTCTGGCCATTTTGATCTAGCCTCCCTCAGTAAGGGTCCCTAGTTAAAATCCCCGGCTGACCCCGCCGCCACCGCTCATCCCTCCGCCGAACCCGCCGAAGCCCCCACCGAAACCACCGCCTCCTCCGCCGAAGCCTCCGCCCCCGAAACCGCCCCGGCCGCGGGGCAGGCCGCCTAAAAGCAAGAGGGGCAGCAGGCCCATTCGGCCGCCGAAGATGACAAAGATGATCAGAAGGATCAGCAGGGATGGAATGCGAAAGCCTCTGCTTCTTGGCCTGGCAGCTGGAGGCACGGGCAGTGCCCCTTCGATGGAGAGCTGAACCCCGGCGTCGGCGGCGATGATCCCGGCGATGGCCAGGGTCCCGGAGAGCAGCCCCTTTCCGTACTGGCCCTCCCGCAGAAAGGGCATGATTCGCTCATCGGCGATCTGACCCAATTTGCCGTCAGGCAGGATGCCCTCCAGACCGTATCCTGTCTCCATGCGAAAGCGGCGTTCTTTCATGGTCAAGAACAACAGGATGCCGTTGTCCTTACCCTTGGTCCCGATGCCCCAGGCGGCGAATAGCCGGTTGGCGTAAAGCTCCTCGCTCTGACCGCCGATGTCCGGCATGGTGGCCACGGCGATCTCGGCGGTGGTCTTCTGCTTCAGCTCGGCGATAACCGCCGTCATCCGGGCCTCGTCCTGGGCGGAGATGATCCCGGCGAAGTCGCTGACATGGCCCAGGGGTTGGGGAAAGTCGTCTCCGGCCCCGGCGGTGCCGGTCAGCAAAACAAGACAGACAATGATGGGGGAGAGGATACGAGACATTGGAGCTCACCTGAGAGAAGTATGGTCCATAAAAATATCGGAAAAACCATCGTGAAAGTATAGTCTATGGAAACGCTCCTGTCAACTGTTTTCCAGGAAAAATGGAGAACCTTTGCTTCCCCTCCCAGCCCCACACCACCGAGCGCGGAACGCGGAACTTGGAACGCGGAGCAAAAAAAGCCACAACTAGGAGAAAAAAGGGGGTGGGGAGGCACTCCGAGCTCCGAGTTCCCAGCTCCGAGCTCAAAAAGCTCGCTCAACTCTCTATCACTTTCCCCATCATGCAAAACATATTGCGGGCTGCCCGGACTTATCGTATATTAAAAACTATGAAAATCGGACAATTAGAAATAGACAAAGCAGTGCTTTTGGCCCCCCTGGCCGGCATTACAGACTCAGTTTTCCGGCTTCTGGCCAAGGAGCACGGCGCCAGCTTGGTCTACACGGAGATGATCAGCGCCGAGGGATTGGTTCACGGGGGTGCTAAAACATTCCATTTGATGGAATTCGAGCAAAAGGAACGGCCCATTGGTGTGCAGATATTTGGCTCCCGGCCGGAGGCCATGGGCCGGGCGGCAATGCTGGTAACGGAGAGGCGGCCAGACCTCATCGACCT
>DAOVRJ010000152.1 GCA_030628225.1 Candidatus Zixiibacteriota bacterium
AAAAAGCAGCGGGCGTTTACCAAGAATGGTTAGGCGTTGCCTGCTTTACCCGCATCTTTCCGTCTTTTATTTTTTCTCTTGCGTGACCTGCAAACGAGAAGGAGATGTTCCTGATGCGAGAGGAGCTGGAACGGATTGGCCAACAGGCAGTAAATGAAATTTCCCTGGTGAAAAGGGAGTCCGATCTGGAGAAGATAAGGATTCGCTTGCTGGGACGGAAGGGGGAAATTACCATGCTTTTGAGGGGCTTGGGTAATCTTCCCGTTGGGGAGCGTCCCGCCATGGGTAATTTGGCAAACCAGATAAAGATCAAGGTCGAGAAAGCCTTGGCAGAGAGAAAGCAAGCTTTGGGCTCCAGCGAAAGGGAGGAAGTTACTTCCCTGGACATTACCATGCCGGGTCGTGAAAATTGGGTTGGCGGACTTCATCCACTCACTCGTGTGACCCAGGAGATTGTGGAGATCTTCACAGCCTTGGGATTTCAGGTGGCCCTGGGTCCTGAGGTGGAAACGGATTATTACAATTTCGAGGCCTTGAATTTTCCCAAAGATCATCCTGCCAGGGATATGCAGGACACCTACTATTTAGCCGAAGACGTTGTTCTGAGAACGCATACCTCACCAGTGCAAATTCGGGTTATGGAGAGTCAGAGTCCTCCTGTTCGAGTGGTCATGCCTGGAAGAGTCTACCGGAATGAGGAGATAAATCCAAGGAGCTTCACCGTCTTTTATCAAGTAGAGGGGCTTTATGTGGATCGTGATGTAACCTTTGGGGATCTAAAGGGCATCCTGGTGGCATTCGTGGAGCGGTTTTTTGGATTGAGCGTTCCTATTCGTTTTAGGCCAAGCTTTTTCCCCTTTACAGAGCCCAGCGCGGAGGTGGACATAGGCTGTATCTTATGCGCAGGCAAGGGGTGCCGGCTTTGCAAGAAAACCGGATGGTTGGAGATCTTGGGGGCCGGGATGGTGGATCCCGCAGTCCTAGCTCATGTAAATTACGATCCCGAGGAGGTATCCGGCTATGCTTTTGGTATGGGGGTGGATCGCATAGCCATGTTACGGCATGGCATAGACGACATCAGGCTTTTTTACGAGAACGATCTCAGGTTTCTGCGCCAGTTCTAAAATGAGAAGGGATACTGACTGATGAAAATCAGCTGGCTATGGCTTGGCGAGTACGTGGACATAAATCTCTCCGTTAAGCAGCTTGCGGAGAGGTTGACACTTACGGGAACTGAAATAGCGAGCATTACTCCTCTGGCCGGCGATTTATCTGGAGTTTTGGTGGGGAAGGTCATATCAAAGGACAAACACCCACGGGCCGATCGTTTATCCGTGTGCCGGGTAGATGTAGGGGAGGAAATTCTAACAATTGTCTGCGGGGCACCTAATGTGGCTGTGGGGCAGAAAGTGCCAACCGCCTTGTTGGGCTCCAGTTTGCCTGGAGGATTTAAAATTGAGGCCCGTGAGATTAGAGGAGTTTTTTCCCAAGGTATGATTTGTTCTGAGAGGGAGCTAAATATCTCCGGGGAAGCCGCGGGGATCATGATTTTAGCGGATGACGCTCCTGTGGGAAAGCCGCTTAAAGAAGTAATTCCCTTGGAGGATGTGGTGTTGGAAGCGGAACTTACCCCGAACAGATCCGATTGCATGAGCATGATGGGGATAGCCCGGGAGGTGGCCATCATCTGCCAGACGTCGTTACGGAAGCCAGCGGTCACCTTATCCGAGGGACAGAAAGACGTGGATAAGCTGGTCAGAGTTAACATTAAGGATGTGGAGGGCTGTCCCCGATATACTGCTCGACTCATTCAGGGTGTGAAAGTAGGTCCATCGCCCTTCTGGTTATCGCGGCGAATAGCGGCTGCCGGCGTGAGATCTATAAACAATGTGGTAGATGTAACTAATTACGTTATGCTGGAGCTGGGTCAACCCCTGCACGCCTTTGATTACGATCTATTGGCCGGTTCTAAGATTCAGGTGCGAAGAGCCTGGAGGGGTGAGAAATTCATCACTCTGGATGAAAAAGAGCACATTTTGGATCCGGAGGTCCTGCTGATCTGCGACGGCCAGAAGCCCGTGGCTCTGGCGGGAATTATGGGCGGGCTACATTCCGAGGTGAGCGCTGGTACGCAGAACATCCTATTGGAGAGTGCTTATTTTCATCCGGCCATTATTCGCCGGGGTTCAAAAAAGCTAAATATCTCTACCGAATCCTCCCAGCGTTTTGAACGTGGAGTGGATCCAAATGGTTTGGTGTTTGCCCTGGATCGAGCTGCCCAGCTCATAGCCGAGCTGGCCGGTGGTACAGTGGAAAGGGGAGTGGTGGATCGTTACCCCGAACATATTGATCCGCTAAACATTATCCTGCGTATTGACAGAGTCAACCAGATTTTGGGAACAAGTTTATCATCGGATCAAGTGGCTGTTTTTATGGAAAAGCTAGGTTTTGAGATCGATGGAGAGGATCCGATACAGGTGCGGGTGCCTACCTTTCGCCCTGACATTAGCAGAGAGATCGACCTTATAGAGGAAGTTGCTCGACTCTACGGCTACGACAAGATCAAGGCCTCGATTCGCATCGGCGGTACTTTAAAAATTACGCAGGACCTGGAGGAGGAAACCACCAATAAGATCAAATCGGCGCTGTGCGGTTTAGGTTTGCAGGAGGTGGTGACCAACAGTCTCACGGACCCTGGTCTGCTTGCGTCCATTGGCTGTCCGCTGCCGGCCAGGAGGATCATAAATCCACTGAGCGAGGATCTCTCCGTTCTTCGCCCCAGCCTCGTTCCCAGCCTGTTGCAAGTGTTGCGGAGGAACTTCCACAGGACCATAAGGGACATAAGGATTTTTGAGCTGGGAAAGGTTTTTCACGAGCAAGGCGGGAAGGATTCTTCTGCCGAGCAGTGGGACTTATGCGCTGTCATTGCCGGGAGGCGGAGCCCGGTAAATTGGGATGGAGGGGATGAGTCGGTCGATTTTTACGATCTTAAAGGTCTTCTAGAATCACTAATGGGCAAATTATCTATTGACAATTTCCACTTTTTACCGTATGATGGGGGTGGCATGTTTCGGGTGGGGTTTGCGGCCAGCCTTATGCTTGGTGATAATTTGTGTGGAACGTTGGGGCAGCTGGCCCCAGAGGTGAAGTCTGTTTTTGACCTCGAGGAGTATGTTTTCCTTTTTGATCTTAACGTCGCCTTTCTGATAAAAGCTATGGTCAGAGATAGACGTTATGTGAGTTTGCCCAAGTTCCCCGCCGCAGACAGGGACTTAGCCATTGTGGTTCCCGAGGAGGTGCTTGCTGGAGAGGTAGAGAGGTTTATTCAACATACAGGAGGAGAATTAGTGGTGGATGTTCGCCTTTTCGATGTTTACCGGGGAAAGCAGATTGCTTCTAAGAGGAAAGGATTGGCGTTTTCAATATGCTATCAATCGCCACAGAGAACTTTGACAGATAGCGAGGTGGAGGATATCCAGCAGAGGATAATTGCCGCGCTCAAAGAGAATTTCAGGGCGGAGCTAAGAGATTAGGTGCCATAGAAATTGGTGCTATCACGAACCTCATATGTGCGAGTGCTTCGAAAAAGAGGTGATGCTCATGCAGATGGAGAGTTTCGATCAACTTGAGGAACGTATTAACAGAACGGTGGAGTTAATAGGTAAATTGATGGATGAGAAGAAAGATCTTGTCAAGGCGAATCAGGAGCTTCAGGCTAAAATACAAGAGCTTGAAGAGGCCAATAAGGAACTTTTGCTTGATCAACAACGGCTAAGGCAGGAGGAAAAGAAGGACAAACAGCTTCAGAATAAACAGATGGAGATCACTGCGAAAATACAGCAGATGATGCAGAAATTGGACATCGTAGACAGCAGCTTGTGATCTTTATCTATATTTGGGGATTTATGAGATAGATTGCCGATGATCGTGGTGAGGGGGATGGGTTTTCTCTCGGGCCGATAAAGGGAAGGTAAGAGATCTGTTTCATCACCACAATCTGCGTGGTGACCTTCCCGCCGATGGTTTTCTTCCCAGGTTAGATGAGTGATGGTAAGTGAAAAGTACACGGTGAAAGTAAACATCTTCGGAAATGAGTATCCTATAAAAAGCGAGGCAGACCCGGAGTACATCAAAAGGGTGGCCAAGTATGTGGACCGGAAAATGCGGGAGATCTCAGAAAAAGTCAATATCAGCTCAGCGGCTAAGGTTGCCGTACTGGCGGCGCTGAACATCACCGATGAGCTATTTCGAGAAAAAGCTGATAAAGACAAGGCATTAGCTGAGGTTGATGATCGAACTGCCGAGCTGGCCGAATGGTTGGAAAAAGCGTTGCACACTTTCTAATCCGGGTTTACGAAAAAAAGGAAATGATCGGTTTAGATAACTGAACTTTAAGTAGGTTCTGAGAACTTTAGATTCCCCGCCATATCCGCGGTTAGATGAGGCTATAAGCCTCAATCCAGACCATACTTCTGGCGATGCAGAGAGCCATTTCGTCGGAAGAGGGTCTGATGTCTCCAGAATCGCGGAAGCAAAAGGCGGGGTTTTTTATGGCGTACGCTTTCTGTGGAAAAGGGCGTCATCAATAGAGGGAGGGAACGAACATGGGAGAAATACCAGCGCATCTTTGGAGTTTATTTCCCTTGGTGGGCATGCTGTTCTTCTTGGCCGGATGGTATGTGAGCAGGAGAATCAGTGAGGGAAAGGTGAATAAAGCCGAGAAACTGGCTCATAAGATCATTTTAGATGCCGAAAAAGAAGCGGAGATCAAGATTCGAGAGGCCAAATTAGAGGCCAAAGACGAATGGTATAAGGCCAAGATGAAATTTGAGCAGGAGACCCAGAAGAAGCGGGTTGAGACGCAGCGTTTGGAGAGAAAGCTCTCCGAGAGAGAGGGGAATCTTGACCGCAAGGTGGATATTCTCAGCAAGAAGGAGAGAGAGAATCAAGCCCGGGAGAAGAATATTCTGTCGCGCGATCGGGCAGTACGTGCCAAGGACACAGAGCTCTCCCGACTCATTAGCGATCAGAACATGCAGTTGGAGCGAATCGCCGGCATGACCAGCTCCGAGGCCAAAAAGCTGCTGATGGCCAACCTGGAGACACAGGCGCGCCGGGAGGCGGCACATATTGTTAAAAACATAAAGGACAAAGCGCGGATAACTGCCGATAAAGAGGCCAAAGAGATCATCGTATCCTGCATCCAGCGCTGTGCTGCAGACCATGCAGTTGAGTCTATGGTTTCTGTGGTTTCCTTGCCAAATGACGAGATGAAAGGACGGATTATCGGCAGAGAGGGTCGGAATATTCGATCTTTCGAGACCGCCACAGGAATCGACGTTATAGTGGATGATACCCCAGAGGCAGTCATTCTTTCCGGCTACGATCCCATTCGTCGTGAGATTGCCAAGATGGCTCTGGAGCGGCTGATTCTTGACGGGCGCATACATCCTGGCCGTATAGAGGAGATTGTGGCCAAGGCCGAGAAGGACATGGAGGCCATAATTTTGGAGACGGGCGAGCAGGCTTGCTTCGATGTGGGCGTCGATGGAATACACCCGGAAATCATCAAACTTCTGGGAAGGTTGCGTTATCGAACCAGCTATGGACAGAATGTTCTGCAACACAGCAAGGAAGTTGCCACTATCGCCAGCCTGATGGCTGCCGAGCTGGATATGGATAGCAGATTGGCCAAAAGGGCAGGTTTGTTACACGACATCGGGAAAGCAGTAGATCGCTATACCGAGGGAACTCACAGCCAAATTGGCCATGAGATCGCTCAGAAATACGGAGAAGATCCTGTTGTGCTGAACGCTATCATGGCCCATCACGAGGATGTAGCGCCCACCTCATTGATCTCTGTGTTGGTTCAAGCCTCCGACGCTATCTCCGGAGCGCGTCCCGGGGCCCGGCGAGAGACGCTGGAGGGATATATCAAGAGACTGGAGAGGTTGGAGGAGCTGGCCGATTCTTTCAGGGGAGTGAGGAAAACTTACGCCATCCAGGCTGGTCGGGAAATTCGGGTGATCGTGGAGTACGAGAAGGTAGACGATGCCCAGGCTGCAGAGTTGGCTGAAGAAATAGCTCAGAAGATTCAGGCCGAGATGGAATATCCCGGGCAGATAAAGGTGACGGTAATTCGCGAGATCCGAGCCGTC
>DAOVRJ010000133.1 GCA_030628225.1 Candidatus Zixiibacteriota bacterium
ACGTAGTCGCGCCCGGGATATTTCCACACCCGCAGGCGGGGGTCCCTGGCCAGACGAGCCCGATCCTTGGAGGGAACGGTCTCCAGCATATCGATGCCCCCGGTGTCCATCTCCACCAGGCGGGTGGTCTCGTCCGGAATTATCCGGAAGATGACCCGATCCAGGTGCGGCCGTCCCTGGTAATAGTCCTCATTGGCCACCAGCACGATGCGGTCCTGGCTGCTCCAGCTTTGCAGTTCAAAGGGACCGTTGCCCACCGGCTGCCGGTTGAAGGAGGCAAATTTCATCCTCTCCGGCTCAACCCCCTCCAGAATATGCCGGGGCAGCACGACCATCCTGGTATCACCCAACTGATCGGCATAGGACCGTTTGAAGACGAAGACCACGGTCGAGTCGTCCACGGCCTCCACCCGGTCCACAAAGTCGAAATCGCTGATCCCGGGGTAGGCGATGATCGGGGTGGTCATCAACCGGTAGGTGAAGGCCACGTCGTGGGCGGTGGTGGACACGCCGTCCGTCCAGAAAACGTCCCGCCTGAGGTGGTAGGTCAGGGTCTGGTGATCGGGGGAGAACCCCCAGGACTCGGCCAGTTTGGGCGCGATATTCAGCTCTTCGTCGTATTCGGTGAGCCGCAGGAACAGAAGCTCGATGATATCATGAGAGAGGGCTGAGGTGGAGACCAGCTCGTTGAGGGCATCGGCGTCCACGCGGACCCCCACCACCAGGGTGCCGCCATCCTGGACGGCTCCGCTGTGCACCTGGCTCTGCCCCTCGTTCCGGCCGCAGCCTAAGATCAGCAGCAGCCAGATAACGATCTTAGCCTTAGCGAAGCGCATGAGATTTTCTCCGGCATATAAAAAAGGGACACCAGCAAGTCTGCCAAGGCCTGATGGCCCCTCGGCCGCTGATATCCCCGGCGCGATGGCCAGCGTGCGGCGTCTCCCTCCCCATCGATGACCTGAGACGCCCGCTAACGAGCGAATTTCTGCAGATGGGCCGTCAGATGGTCGATCTGTTCCTTCGTCCTCTTCTCTGTCACGGCCACCAGCAGACAGTCGTCCAGGTCCAGGCCCAGGCCAAACTGCCCCAGATCTACTCCGGGAAGGAACCCTTCAGAGGCCAGCTCCTGGATTATCTGTCCAGGGGGCACCGGGACCTGGACGGCGAATTCTTTAAAGAACGGGCGCTCAAACCGCAACTTAAAACCCGGCAGGCGGCAGATGCCCTCCTGGGCATAATGGCTCTTCTGCAGACAGAGCTCGGCCACCTGACGAAACCCTTCTCTGCCCATCAGAGAGAGGTACATGGCGGCAGCCAGGGCGTTGAGAGCGTGATTGGTGCAGATGTTGGAGGTGGCTTTTTCCCGGCGGATATGCTGCTCCCGGGTCTGCAGGGTAAGCACAAAACCTCTTCGGCCTTGCCTGTCCGTCGTCTCCCCCACCAGCCTGCCGGGCATGCGCCGAATCAGCTTCCTCTTGCAGGCGAAGAAACCGAGAAGCGGCCCGCCGAAATTTGTGGGATTGCCCAGGGCCTGTCCCTCTCCCAGGACTATGTCGGCATCCATCTGGCCGGGGGGTTTGAGCAGGCCCAGAGAAATGGGGTCCACACAGACCACGGCCAGAGCCCCGGCCTGGTGAGCGATCTCGATCGTCTCGGCCTGCGGCTCCAGAATGCCGAAAAAATTGGGGTGCTGCAGAAAAACTCCGGCCGTCTCATCCCCCACCACACCTTTTAAGGCCGCCGGATCCATCATCCCTTCACGGGGGGGAACGACCTTCACCTTCAGGCCCAGGCTCCCCGTATAGGTTCGCAGCACCTGGAGGTAGGCAGGATGAACCGTTCCGGCAACGACCAGCTCCCTCCGGCCGGTTATGGCGTGAGCCATCAGGGCGGCCTCGCCCATTCCCGAGGCGGCATCGTAGACAGAGGCGTTGGCCACCTCCATCTGGGTCAGTTGACAGATGAGGGTTTGAAACTCGAAGATGGAGGCCAGCGTTCCCTGGCTTACCTCGGCCTGATAGGGTGTATAGGCGGTGTAAAACTCGGAGCGGGTCAATAGCTGATCCACGACGCCGGGGACAAAATGGTCGTAGGCTCCGCCCCCCAAAAAGGAGATCAGCCGATCCGGTCCGCCGTTTTCCCGGGCCAGGGCCGTCACCTCCTGGACCACCTCCAGCTCAGAGAATCCCGGCGGCAGGGAAAGCTCCCCGGCGCATCTGATCTGCTGGGGAATGGCTCCCAGAAGCTCCTCAAAAGAGGCCACACCGATGGCCCGGAGCATCTTTCGTCGATCCTCGTCTGTATTGGCAACGTATGGCATCGGTTTCCAAAATGGCTGAGGTCAAAGATCACTCGCCGATGAGCTGGCCATACTCCTCTGCAGAGAGCAGGTCTTCCAGCTCCTTCTCGTTGTCCAGTTTGATCTTGATCATCCACCCTTCCCCATAGGGCTCCGAGTTGATGATCTGGGGCGTGCCGTCGAGCTTCTCGTTGACTTCCATTACCTCGCCGGATACCGGGGCGTAAATCTCCGAGACGGCCTTCACCGCTTCTACGGTGCCGAAGGGCTCGGCCTGAGTGAGCTGCTCTCCCACCGGTGGGAGCTCCACGAACACAATGTCGCCCAGCTCTTTTTGCGCATAATCGGTAATGCCCACGATGGCCGTACCATCCTCCGCGCGGATCCATTCGTGTTGCTCGGAGTACAGCAGATCTTTTGGAACCATGGGTTGGACCCTTTCTGTTTAGATGGTACATGTGGAACGCGATGCGTAATGCGTAATTCGTAATGCGTAAAAGGCTTTTTCCGTGTTGCGTGTGGCTTGTGGCGTGGAAAGACCGAGATTCGAGATTCGTAGAAGCAGAGTTCAACTGCCGGTCACCTTTTGCATTTTTCACTTTTCATTTTTCATTCTGCATTTCTTTTCCTACCACCTTTATCAAGCATCCAGAATCTGCCTCTCCCAACTCTCTCAACTCGCCGAACTCTCTGAACTCTCCATCCCCTCCACAAAAGAGGTATCAAAAGTTCCTGAGCGGAAACGAGGGTCGGCGATGACCCGTTTATGGAATGAAATGGTCGTCTTGGTGCCCTCCACCACAAATTCCTCCAAAGCCCTCTCCATGCGCAGAACGGCCTCCACCCGGTCCCGGCCATGGACGATGAGCTTGGCCAGCAGGGAATCGTAGTAGGGAGGAATCACGTATTGGGCATAGACGTGGGTGTCCACCCTGGTCCCCGGCCCCCCGGGCACATGAAAGCTGGTGATCTTGCCGGGCGCAGGACGGAACCCATTATCCGGATCCTCAGCGTTTATGCGACACTCGATGGCGTGGCCGTTCTGAACCACGTCTCTCTGACGGTAACCCAGCGGCTCGCCGGCGGCCAGTCGAATCTGTTCCTTGATCAGATCGATGCCCACCACCTCCTCGGTTACCGGGTGCTCCACCTGGATACGGGTGTTCATCTCCATGAAGTAATACCGGCCGTCGCGATCCAGGAGAAACTCCACGGTGCCCGCCCCCTGGTATCCGATGCTCTTGGCCCCCTTTACGGCATCGGCGCCCATCTTCTCTCTCAGCTCGGCGGTGATGGCCGGAGAGGGAGATTCCTCTACCAGCTTCTGGTGCCGCCGTTGAATGGAGCAGTCCCGCTCTCCCAGTTGGACCACATTGCCGAAACGATCGCCTAAAATCTGAAACTCCACATGTCTGGGCTTTTCCATGAACTTCTCCACGTAGAGATCGGCGTTCCCGAAAGCCTTGTCGGCCTCGCTGGCGGCCATCTCGAACGCCCGCCGGAGGCTCTCCTCCCCGGCAGCGATGCGCATCCCCCGCCCGCCACCTCCGGCGCTGGCCTTGACCATCACCGGATAGCCGATCTGCTCAGCCACCTGCAGGGCATGTTCGGCGTCCCTGAGAATACCCTGGCAGCCGGGGATGACGGGCACTCCGGCCTTGAGCATGACCTCCCGGGCATAGGATTTGTTGCCCATCTGGCGGATCATCTCTGCCGAGGGGCCGATGAAGGTGATGCCGCAATCCTGACAGATATCGGCGAAGTTCGGGTTTTCCGCTAAAAAGCCGTACCCGGGATGGATGGCCTCCACGTTGGTCAGCTCCGCGGCGCTGATGATGCGGGAGATGTTCAGATAGCTCTCCGCGCTGGCCGCAGGACCTATGCAGACGTTCTCATCGGCAAAACGAACGTGCAGGGAGGCCTCGTCGGCCTCGGAGTAAACCCCCACGGTGGAGATGCCCAGCTCCTTGCAGGCCCGTATCACCCGCAGGGCAATCTCACCTCTATTAGCGATGAGGATCTTAGAGAACATCTCTGCTCATATCCCTGGTGAAGGTTCCCCGGGATCGTTTCCCTGGGGAGGTTCCTCTTTGTTCCCGGATTTCTTATCGAAGAAACGCATGCTCCGGTCCGAGGCCCCCACGATCCCGGCCACTTTCAGCTCAAAATCTCCCGGGCGCGTGCTGAACTTCTTGGCCACATCCAGCGTGATCAGCTCCCGCTGGTACAAATGCAGAAGGGATTGGTCGAAGGACTGCATTCCGTACTCCGTGGTTCCCTCTTCGATGAGGTCGGGGATCAGCAGGGCTTTTTCAGGATCCAGAAGATAATCCCGCACAGTGGCCGTGGCCACCAGCACCTCCACCGCCGGGATGCGCCCCTGGCCATCCGCCCGGGGCAACAGCCGCATGGAGATGATGGCCTGAAGGGTGCTGGACAGCAGCAGGCGAATGTGATACTGCTGGGAGATGGGGAAGAAGGAGATGACCCTGTTCACCGTTTGCGGGGCATCGACGGTGTGCAGAGTGCTCAGAACCAGATGCCCCGTGTCGGCGGCCTTGAGGGCAACGGACATGGTCTCCACATCCCTGATCTCGCCGATGAGGATTACGTTGGGGTCTTGCCGGAGAATGTGCCTCAGAGCATCGGGGAACGACCTGGTATCGGCACCCACCTCACGCTGGGCGATGACACTCTTCTTGTTCTCGTAGACGAACTCGATGGGATCCTCGATGGTGAGTATGTTCACCTTGCTGTTCTGATTGATGTGCTCGATCATGGCCGCCAGAGTGGTGGACTTGCCGCTGCCGGCGGTGCCGGTGACCAAGATCAGGCCGCTCCGTCTCATAGAGAGATCACTGAGAACGGTGGGCAGGTCGAGGGTCTTGAAATCCAGGATGCTGCTATGAATGGCCCGCAGGACCATACCCACGTGATTGCGCTCCCGGAAGATGTTCACCCGGTAGCGGCCCAGCTCCGGGAATTCCAAGGCCGTATCGAACTCCATATCCCGCTCGAAGACATCCCTCTTGGGATCATCCAGTATCTTGCCCAGCAGCACATCGCCATCCTCAGCCGTCAGGGCCGGGTCCTCGGTGACGATCAGCTCTCCGTTGATGCGCAAAATGGGCGGCATACCCACGCGGATGTGCAGATCTGAGGCATTCCGGGACCGCATTTCCCGCAGGAGATCTTTCAGGTCTCGCACAACAACCCCCTATTTTCCGAAGCTCACCTTATCAGCTCAATTCAGGAGGGCTCCACCAAAAAGAGAGACTGACCAAACTCCACCGGCTGGCCGTCTTCCACCAGAACCTTGACGATTCTCCCGGAGATCTCGGACTCGATCTCGTTCATCAGCTTCATGGCCTCCACAATGCAGACCACAGCGCCCTTCTCGATGACCTGGCCGGTCTTCGCGAAGGGCTCGGCCCCGGGAGTCGCAGCCCGGTAGCAGGTGCCCACCATGGGCGACTTAATGGCCACCAGGTTCTCGGCCTCGGCCTCTGCCTCCGAAGAGGCGGGCGTTTCCGCCGCCGGAGCGGAGGAGGGCTGCTCAAGGGACACAACTGTGGCGGCTGCCGATTCCGAGTCGTTGGCCGAACTGGCCCGTGCTTTCTTGGAGATGCGCACCTTTCTCCCCCACCGGCTGATCTCCAGCTCCTCGACGTTGCTCTCCTCGACCAGTTTGATCAACCGTCTGATCATCGACTCTTTCATGGGCTTCTCCCTGTGACACTTAAAGGGAATCCGGGCCTGGTTTTCCTTTTACTTCACCCGCTCCACATAGATGCCCTTGCGGGTATCCACCTTTATCCTGTCGTCGATCTCTATGAAGAAGGGCACCTGCACCACAGCACCCGACTCCAGGGTGGCCGGCTTCGATCCTCCGGAAGCGGTGTCGCCACGCAAACCGGGATCCGTCTGTTTGATCCTCAGCTCGACGAAGATGGGCATCTCCAGTCCGATGACCTCGTTGCCGTGAAATAACACCTGAACCTCGATATTCTCGGCCAGAAAACTGACGGCGTCCCCCACCTGCTCGACGGAAAGGGGGATCTGCTCGTATGATGATGTATCCATGAAATAGAGCTGCTCCCCGGAACGATACAGATACTGCATCTTGCGCCGGTCGATCCTGGCCTGTTCCACTTTCTCGCCGGCCCGAAAGGTGCGGTCGATGACCCGACCGGTGCGCAAGCCCTTCAACTTGGTCCTGACAAAAGCCCCACCCTTCCCCGGCTTAACGTGGAGAAACTCCACGATGCTGTACAGATCCCCATCGACGACGATGGTCATCCCGTTGCGAAAATCAGCCGTACTTGACATGGACCTCCCCCCTGAGATGTTTCCTCGTAAAAAGTTATATTTTATTCTCAATAAAAACAAGTCGCCGGATCCCAAATGTCGCCTTTGTTATCCCCATTCCCCGATCCTAGATGCTAGATCCTGGATGCTTGTTAAGAACAAAACTTCGGAAAATGCAGAGTCAACCTGGCATATACTCAGAATCGAGCATTTCACTTACCAGGATCCAGCATCCTGTTTTTCATCCAGTATCCAGGATCCGCCTTTCTCAACTCTCCAACTCTATAAA
>DAOVRJ010000263.1 GCA_030628225.1 Candidatus Zixiibacteriota bacterium
CAGTACCCGCCGGGTCACGCAACAATACCAGATCCTTATCGTTGTTCAGTGCGGGCAGCCCTCCTGAGGGGAAGAGCACAGCTTGTTGCACTCCGGGGAAGGCCCGCCGGAAATCCTCGGCCGAGCCGGCGGCGATCACCGCACAGACGCCTGGCTGCAGGATAAAGGCGGAATCACAGACAGAACGGGGCTCGCCGCGAGAATCCTCCACGGTCCACTGGGCCAAGTCCAACGGGATCTCCCCTCGCTGGCGGATCTCCACCCACTCCGGCTCTTTTTCCGAATCCTCCCCCGTGGGAGCCGGATCGTACATAACCTCGTTGATGACCACCGTCCGGGGAAAGAAGCGGACCTGGATGGAAGCAGCGGCCCAATTATCAGCGGGATCTTCATCCGGGAAATATGAGGCCCATACACCCAGCAGGTGGAATCCGGACCTCGCAGGCAGCCAGCTCTGCCGGAGAAAAACGCTTCCTTGCGGAGGGATCGGCCCCTCGATGAGCTGGGCGGCGCCGATTTGCTCCCCCTCATCCAGCAGGGTGTCGGCATCTATGTCATGGAAGAAAAAAACCTGAATCCCCGATGCCGGGCTCTTGCCCTGGTTGTGGATGGTGGCCCTGATCTCCACCTTTTCTCCCGGCCAAGGCTGGGCGGGAGAAAACTGAATTTCCTCGCCGAGCACCCGTACATCGTGGGGGGCGGGGGACACGCTGTTGCGCATGCCAGGTGTGCTCCCCTGGGGGTGGTCAGAGAGCACCCAGTTGTCCTCGTCGTCCCCCAACTGGGCCTCGATCTTCTCCCAGGAGATCCCCTGGCCGGCGTCAGAGGTCCACCGAAAGGAGGCAGAGAATCCGCTTTTGTCGGAGATAAGCACCAGGTCCCCGGAGTTGGTCAGACCGTTGCCCACGGTGGTATCCAGGCCGATGGTCAGCAGCACCACCCTGGTGCAATCAGCATGGGCTCGCAGAAAGGAACCATACTCCCCGGCGTATTCCGGGTCGACGATCAGGGCATAGCCTCCAGCGGGAATCGCCGTCCCCGGCATCCCCCAGTCAGCGATGCCGGTGTAGTCCAGGATGGTGTCGTTGGTGTCGACGGCATCGGCCAGACGCCAGCCCAGCACATCGACGGGGGCGTCCCCCCAGTTGAAAAGCTCCACGAACTCCCCGGTGTCCTCGTTCAGAGCATTGGCCATCACCTCATTGATGACGATGGTGGGCACCCCGATCTGGGCGCCTGCGGAACGGCCCATGATCATCAGGGCAAAGCTAAGCATCACAGCAGCTCTCATGATAGCTCCTCCTGGTGTCGGTGTCTCGTCTCTGCGGTTCTGATCAGCCCGTGGTGTTAGCCCGGGAGCTGGATATGGCGGCGGGAGGGAGCTTCCCGCGATTGTGCCGGGGTCTTTTTTCGACCATCACCTCCTCTGGTTGGCCAAGATCACATCAGACGATTTCTTTTCCTCACGGTCCACTCCGCGGCCAGCAAAAGGACCAGGGCGATGAGTATCACGGGGTGATTCCACAACTCGATCTCCCGCCGGTGAGAAGTCTCCCGGCTCTCGAAGTGCAGGCGACCTGGCAGCTCTCCGGCACTGTCCAGGTGAAAGTAAGCGCCGCCGCTGGCCAGGGCCATGGCCCTGAGCAACTCCTCATTCAGCTCCACTTTCTCGAACTCCAGGCTGTATTCCTCCACCACAAATTCTCCCCCGTCCCGCCCCACCTTTTGGCCCCCCAGAAAAATTTCGGCCATATAAAGATACTCCCCGGGTGCCAGCACATCCAGCTCGCCCCGGTACCGCCCATCCCGGCGACCGCTCTCGAACAGGTTCCCCTCTACCTCTATCTGTCCCGGCATCTGTTTTCTCATGACCATCACCTTCACCTGGGCTCTGTCCATGGGCCGATAGCTCTCGTCGTATAACTGGGCCCGGAAGGCGATCCTCTGCCCCCCGCGGAAGACATTGCTCTGTGGGTAAACCCGAATGAGCTTGCCCTGCTCCCGTGTGCTCAGCCAGCGAATGGCGTTTGACCAAAAGCGGTCGTAGATCTGACTGCTCTTGCCCAGGCCCTGAAGCATAAAATCCCAGCGCCATATGGGGTAGATGGCCGCCACCATCGTTTTCCCGGCGCCCGCCTGCTGGACGGCGATGACAGGCAACTTCTGCTTCCCCACCTCAAAGACCGGATGCACGGCCAGGACCGTTGCTCCCGGCTTGGGCGGGCCAAATTTATTTAAACCCAGAAATGGAGGCAGATCCTGCCATACCCTTTCCGGGTCCAGCACATCTTCGGCCAGAGCCATAACCGGATGCACCCGGCCAGCCGGGGTGAGCTCGGTCCAGAAACGGTCCTCCATGGCCCTGATCCGTCCCCCGGCAACGGTCAGGGGAATAAGATCAGCCAGGGGAGAGCCCGGAACCAGCCCAAAACGGGGCCCTCCGAGAAAGAGCAGACCCTTCCCCCCCTCGGTCACCAGACGGATAAGCCATTCCTGTTGTTGTGCACTCAGATGTCTGGGGGCCAGATCGCCCAGGATGACCACATCATAGGTAAACAGCAGGCTTTCATTTTGGGGAAATGCGCCCAGAAAGTGTGTCCCCCTGCCCCCGAGGGCCAGAGGGGTTAACTCCACGTTGGGATCTCTTTCCAGGCTCCTGCGCAGGAAAGAAAAGTCCCAGGTGGGAGGTCCCCAGACCAGCAGTGCCCGCATCTTGTTCTTCAATACCCTCAGGGAGAGATCCCGCCGGTTGTTCTCGGCGACCAGCTCCCCCTCCTGGAGAGGAATGGAGAGACTCAATCGCTGAAGCCCCTCCTTTTGGGGCACGAACTCCAGGGCAACCCTCTGCTCCCGGCCCTCTCCCTCCAGGGTGATCTGCTGGCTGTCCAGGACATCCTGTCCGTCTCTGAGAGTCACCGGGACCCTCAAGCCCTCCAGTCCCCGGGACTGGAGGGTCACCTCCACGGGCACCCGGCTATCCACATAGACCACCTGGTTAACCTGCACCTCCTTGACGCTGATGTCCTGGCCAGGATCAGCGGACCCGGCGCCCACGGGGAAAATGGGCAAACCGTAAGCCCGGGCCAGATGGGCCGGATTGTGGCCCAGATTGTTGGCCCCGTCGGTAAGCACCACCACGCCCGACAGGTTCTGGTCATCCAGTTCCCTCCTGACCGTCTCCAGGGCCCCGGCGATGTCCGTGGCCAGACCCCCGGCCTTCAGAGAATCGCCCTCCCAAGGACTTAACTCCTGGGCAAATTGATAGAGCTCGA
>DAOVRJ010000243.1 GCA_030628225.1 Candidatus Zixiibacteriota bacterium
TCCAGGGCGATGGTGTTGTTGCCGACGCTGTCGCACAGCAGTTGGCTGGTCTTTGTATCTATGGACTTGCCATACTTTTTAGCTCGCTGCTGGACCCACTCGAGAATCTCTTTCTCTTTTAGAAGAATGAAGTTCACGCAATTGACCACCTTCTTCAGATCTCTGTAGAACCCCTTGCGGGTGTCCACATCATGAGCCGTCATGATGAGACAAACGTGTTCGAAGCGTTCCTGGAGATGCTCTGAAAGCTTCTTTTTTGCGGATGGAGCTTGCAGATATTCCAGGAGGCTCCTGCGATCCTGCAGGGCCAGCTCGTTGATGTTGCGGACCACCACCACCCGTTTTTCCCCCATCATTGGTAACGAAGAAACTCGGTCAATGATCTGAGCGGCGTCCGTCTCATCGCCGTAGAGAATATCCAGGTTGAAATCTCTCAACCCGGATTCATCCAGCTGCTGGATGATGCTCTGGACGGCCTCCTCCTTGAGCAGCTCCTCAGGACCATAGAAAAAATTGACCGGACTCAGCTTCTTCTGGTCGATGTCCTGGGTCAGTTTCTCGGGCTTACACTCCATCACTAGCTCCCAGTGACTCCTCTGAGTTCGGCGATCTACCATCGAGCTCCCCACCACTACCCCAGGCTTTCCTCACCTCCTGATACACCTGCCACAGGGGCAACCCCTGCTCCCTGGCCACCCGGAGACAATCCTCGAATTCCGGCGCCATCCTCTCGCTGCCATCGAAGACGGCCACCTTCACCTTCATCGGTCCCCAGCACGTTTTCACCCGGCTGATCTGGCGGGGGAGCTTACTCCTGGTTACCCGGTGGACTCGGATGCCCAGAGTTGTGGTGTGACGATAGACCAGATCCGAGATGGCAGCGACCTTTTCCTCGGGCACCAGAACCGTCAAGATCACCGCCGGACGTTCCTTTTTCATTATAACCGGGCTCAAATAAGCATCCAGAGCCCCCTCTGTGCGCAGGACCTCCAAGACGTGGCCCCACAGCTCCGGGTTCATGTCGTCGATATTCGTCTCCAGGACGGCCACCTGATCGTGCTCCAGATCACCCTCGGTCTGGCCGATAAAAACCCGCAGCAGATTGGGCATCTCCTTTAGCTCACGCTGGCCGGCTCCGTAGCCTATCCGCTCCAAACACATAGCAGGCGATATCTGGAAGGACTGGACCAGAGTGGTGATCAGCGCGGCTCCGGTAGGGGTAACCAGTTCCGCTTCCACGTCGCTGGTCATCAACGGCACGCCCTTTAAAAGCTCCACCGTGGCCGGCGCCGGAACAGGTAGCGTGCCGTGGCGACACTGCAGAAAACCCCTGCCCAGACGCAGCGGCGATGAAAAAACCCGCTTCACCCCCAGAAGCCTCAGCCCGGCTACAGAGCCAACCACATCGACGATGGCATCGACTGCTCCCACTTCATGAAAATGGACTTGGGAAAACTCGATGCCGTGGACCTTAGCCTCGGCCTCGGCCAGACGGGAAAACACTGCCTTGGCCCAATCGACCACCTGCTCATCCAGCTGGCCCCCAGAGAGCATCTCCAGGATCTCCGGCAGGCCTCTCTCTTCTTGTTGGCCGGTCACCTGAACCTGCACACTTGTGCCGCTCATCCCGCCTCTCTTGGTGGGGCGAGCCTCAATTTCCCAGCCCGGCAGAGACAGCTTGGCCAGCTCCTGTCGCAGGGTATCCACCTCGAGACCAGCGTCGATCAGAGCCCCCAGTATCATGTCACCGCTGATACCGGCAAAACAGTCGAAGTAGGCGATTCTCATCTGCTCTTCCTCCTGCGGGCAGCACGGACCTTTGTGGAGACCATCAAACTGGCCGCATAGCCGGCGCCGAATCCGTTATCGATGTTCACCACCGTCACCCCGGCGGCACAGCTGTTCAACATGGCCAGCAGGGCGGCCAGACCCCCAAAACTGGCCCCATACCCCACCGAGGTGGGCACGGCGATAACCGGCTTATCCACCAGTCCCCCGACGACGCTGGCCAGCGCCCCCTCCATGCCGGCCACCACGATGATCACCCCGGCCCGCTGAAATTTGCCCCAGTGACCCAGCAAGCGATGCAGCCCGGCCACACCCACGTCGAACAGCCGCTCGACCCGATGGCCCATAACTTCGGCGGTGACCGCCGCCTCCTCGGCCACGGGGATGTCGGAGGTGCCCGCCGAGACCACCAGAATAAAGGGGCCTCTCTTTGGTGATCTCTCTTGTACGCGATAGATGATCCTGGCCACCTCGTGGTAGTGGACTTCAGGTATCTGCTCTTTGATGATCTCGGCCATCTGCCGGTCAACCCGGGTGGCCAGTAAAGTCCCCTGCTCATCGGCGATCCTCTTCAGGATGGCCACCACGTGCTGGGCCTTTTTCCCCTCACAGAGCACCACCTCCGGAAAACCCCTGCGCAGGGTACGGTGGTGATCGATGTGCGCAAAATCCAGGTCCTCGAAGGGTAACTTTTTCAACGCTTTCAACGCCGCCTCAACGGTTATCTTCCCCCGCTTGACGGCTCCCAGAAGTTCCCGAATACGCTCCTTGCTGGTCACGTCATGGTCTCCTGAACAAAATGGACCCTCAGATCAAAAAAGCAGTTGTTTCGCTGAGATAACTAAAAACCGAATACTTTCACAACCTACTTGAGCTCATTACAATATCTTGCTCATATCAAAACCATTAACCTAATTGGTCTTTTCGGCGAGCACCGCCGAACAGAGAGAACGGCCGGCCCACTTGTGCTGATAATCCCGGAAAACTTGCTCCACATCCTCCAGGCGCTCCAGCGTAACCACAGCCCTGCGCAGCCGGGCGCCCTCCGGGAACCCCCTGGTATACCACCCGAAATGCTTGCGCATCTGGTGAACACCGCGGCGAGGGCCTTTATTGTCCACCAGCTCCCGGGCATGACGAAGACACAGGTCGATTCTCTCATCCACAGTGGGCTCCGCCGGATCCCGACCCTGCAGAAGGTCCCTGATCTGTTGAAAAAGCCAGGGGTTCCCCAGTGCTCCGCGTCCTATCATGATGGCATCACAGCCGGTCTCCTGAAACATGCGCAGTCCGTCCTGGGGAGTGCGTATATCTCCGTTTCCGATGACCGGGATCTCCACCGACTCCTTTACCTGGCGGATGAGATCCCAGCAAGCCGTTCCGGAGAATCCCTGCTGTCGGGTTCGCGGATGGACGGTGATTGCCGAGACTCCATAACTGGCACACATGATGGCCACCTCTTTGGCAACGATCGACTTTTCGTCCCACCCGCTGCGTATTTTAACCGTCACCGGAAGATCCGTGGCCATAATGACGGCCCGAAGGATTTTCTCGATCAAGTCAAGATCTTTCAGCAGAGCGGCACCTCCGTTCTTGCCCACCACCTTGCGTGATGGACATCCGAAGTTCAGGTCGATGAGGTCTGGCCGCCTCTCCGTTACCAGCATGGCCGCCCGGCCCATGGCCTCCGGCCGGGAGCCGAATATCTGCACACCAATGGGCCGTTCCTTTTGCTCGAACTCCATCAGACTGTATGTCTTAGCACCCCCGTGGACCAATCCCTCGGCGCTGATCATCTCCGTGTAGACCA
>DAOVRJ010000019.1 GCA_030628225.1 Candidatus Zixiibacteriota bacterium
TCAAGAACTCTTTGAAGTCTGGAGACAGATTGACGGTAGCCATAATTTAATCGCCTCAATGTTTCGACGGCTTTCAACCGTTCGTAGTGTGATTTTGATAACCAATAATCTTTATCATCGGAAGGATCAGAGAGAGAAGCAACTTTGAATTTCGTTTTGTCTATTTTAAGAGAATCAAGCTCGCTCATATAACATTCTCCCATATTAAGGCTCGATTAACTTAATTCCTATAGGCCTACCTGGTCAGGTTCCGCAAGTTATCCCACAGTTTCTATTCATCATCAGCAAACTCGGGCGGCATCCAATCTATGACCGAACCGCCGCTGTTGGGGTAATAGGGACTGACTAAAAAATTCATCCCATGCTCCCGGGTGACACGAAAATCCCGAACCTGGAAAAGCTTTCCTTCATGCAGGTCAAATTTCTTTTCATCCAGAGATGGGACCGGCGTAAACAGATAGAGTTTATTCAGAACCTCCGCTTTCTTCTCATCGGGGATCACGTATTCCTCAACAGTTCCACCATGCACCTTGAGCGATCGCGTCGGAAACGGCAATCTGGGATCGTCTGCTTCTGTGAAGTCGACCATGATGTGTCTCCCTTCTGTTTAACGCCATCGGGCTAAGCCAGTTATCAGACAAACGATTGGTCCTTTAGGACCTCACCCGACCGCAGGAAGTGCGTCAGTTCGCGGTCCCAGCTCCTCTCGAATAAGTGTTCCATGCTCGCCGGGGACAGCCTCAGATGGCTGCGCCGACCCGGACGGCTCTGCCGGGCTCTGCCCGGCGGGGAAGAACATCTCCAGGGCATCGTCGATGTGTGCCCGCCAGGATCCCCAACTGTGACCTTCGTGATATTCCTGATACCGATAGGTATATCCCCCGGCCTGCAGAATGGGGATAAAATCTCTCACCAGGGGAATGAGCATGGGAATGTCATAGGTTCCCAGATCCAAATATAATTTCACGTCCAAAACCGGGCTGTTCTGGAATCTGTCGTAAATGGAACTCTGAATATAGCCGGACTGTGCGGCTATATTCCCGAAAATGTCAGGATGGTTCAGGCCAAACCACAAAGAGATATTGCCGCCGTTGGAGGCACCCAGTACCGCCCGACTCTCCGGGCCGGCAAGGGTGCGGAAACGGGAATCCAGCCAGGGAATGATCTCCTCGACGATGAAGCTGGTGAACTCATCCTGCAGACTGCCGGCATATTCCTCATTGCGGTTGACCGGTGGAACAAAGACGGCGATGATCGGCACGATGCGTTCATGATGGATCAGGTAATCGATGACGTTGTCGGCATTGGCCAGACTGATGTACTCCAGTCCATCGTGGAACAGGATCATCGGGTAACAATCCGAGGAGACATCATAGGAGGGCGGCAGATACACCCTGATGGTTCGTGAATTTCCCATGTTCACGCTGTAAAACAGGGTGTCCTGCAGAGACCCGTGCGGTATCTCAGGATAGAACTCGATCTCTGGCGGAGCCTGATACGCTGGCATACATAGCTCTGAATTGGGCCCGAATCCTCCCAGTACAGTATTGGGATTCAGAGGGTCGAGGATCCAATTTGAGCCATTGAGCACGAATTTATAGTCCAGTCTAGCATCGATCTCGTACGATTGGGTCCGATGCCAGAGGTCGGTCCCGGCCACCAGGGTCATGGGAGATGCACCTATCGTCCAGGCATTGGCATCTCCCGGCACCGATATGCTCTGTGTGCTTCCCCGGTAGATGAAATGGGCCAGGGTGTCCTGCTCGACCAGCGGAAAAGCGGCGGTGGTATCTATAAAGCTGTCCACCAGTGCTGGCCTCTGGTCCAATGGAGTGGCATCTAACTGCGCCAGAAAATCATCAAATGTCTGGGACCCAACGCCCGAGGATGCTGTCAGGAGTAACAGGATAAAAGCAATTGATAATTTCATGTTCTTCATTTTCCTGCTGGAGCCCCTGCGGGACAATCAAATTTTGCTATCGTCCCCCCACAGTCGGTTTCCGGATCGTCCGGATGCACACCCATGACAATTACTTTCATTTCCTATTCTTCTTCTTTGCGGTGCCAACGTCAGATGTATTCTCTGGCAAGTTACAATTATTTCTTACCAAAAAACCGCGCTCTTTTAGTTAACAAGACCATATCTCTTAAATAATGGATATTCTCCGCGTTAAGCCAATTTTTCTCAAAATCCTTTTCCTGAACGAGAGTGGCTATAGAAGCTAAGGTTTTCAAATGAAATGCTCTATCTTCTTTTGTCCCAACAAAAACAAATACCGCCTTTACCGAACTTTCCTTAGCGGTGAATCTTATACCCTTTTTGCATCGGACAAGCATTAAGAAAAAGAGATTGCTTCTATCAATAATGATATGAGGAAGAGCAACAAAACGTGAAATTGCAGTGTTACAATCTTCCTGTCTGTTTTTTAGCAACGAAAGAATCTCATTCTTATTGATGTTAATCTCCTCAGAAATGTTTTCGGAAACAATCTTAAAAAAGTCATCCAATTCCAATGGACCCTCTATGTCTAGAATTTTCGCATCTTTAACTAATAAATCGAATTTATCATGTTTAATATTATTCCTATCACATAAAATGTCTCTTAACTCAGTTTCTAAAAGATGCTCTGTTAATCTTGAGTCTGTTATTCTTTTAAGCAGATGCAAGAGGGCATATTCACCTTCAAATTTTCTCCTCCCGTAAAACAGATAGCAAGCCACGCTCAACATAAGAAAAGATAAGCTAATTTCTATAGCCTCAAAACCTAAATCTATTACAAAAAAGGCAAAGATAACAATCCCAAGTATTTGTAGCCAAGGATATAGGGGAGTTTTAAAGCTGGGTCTATAATGTTTAAGTTTGCTTTCTCTTAAGATAATGACAGAGATGTTCGTTAGCACGTATGAAGTTAAGATCACGGCGGATGCTGCTTTTACTAACATTTCCAAAGGCAGTAATAATGCAATAATAATGAACGCTCCGGTAATGCTGATTGAGATCACTGGCGTTCTGAATTTTTTATGTACTTTACCGATACTGTGAGGTACAAGACTATCTCTGCTTAAAGCCAAAGGGTAACGCGATGCGGACATTATCCCGGCATTTGCAGTCGTGATAAAAGCCAATAAAGCGGCTATTGATATGGCAATAAAACCGGGTGTTCCCATGAAGATCTTTGCAGAATCCATTATCGGTGTGAGTGAATTGGCAAATGATACAGAATCTAAAATTCCAACCGTTGCGATAAGTAACAAAGTATATAATACTGTAACTATGCCCACTGAAGCAAGCATCCCCAAAGGAATATTCCTTTGGGGATTTTTAATTTCCTCGGACATGCTTGCTATTTTCAGTAAACCACCAAAAGATATGAAGATAAAACCTGCTGTGACAAAGATAGGATTGATTCCTTTGGGTGCAAAAGGTTTAAAATGTGAGGCGTTGATCTTGGGTAGTCCGAGAACAACATATAATGCCATCAGGATCAGCAGACCCATTACAAGAAAAACCTGGAATCTCGCAGCTGTCTTCACTCCGATCATATTCAAGAATACGAAGCAAAGGCAGATTATAATTGAGGCAAATATCACTGGTGTTCCTGTGGCCAAGAAGATTATCTCTGATATGCCAAATATTGCAAAGGCGCTTTTAAGCGATAAAGCTGCCCAGCCTAAGAAACCTGATACGGTTCCGACTAAAGGGCCTAAGCTTCTATTAATAAAATAGTAATCGCCGCCTGCCTTAGGCATTGCAGTAGATAGTTCAATGACGCTCATAATACCCACTATGGCAAGCAATCCCGCGAGAAAATATGAAACGATCACTGAAGGACCAGTCCGAGAAAAGGCAAACCCGGGCAATATAAAAATACCAGAACTTATCATTGCTCCGGTTGCAATACAGAATACATCAAGGAAAGTTAACCTTTTTTTCAATTCCATTATCGGCACCTACGGTTTTTCCGTAACTGCTACCTTTATTGGGACTATCAGTAATATTACCCCTGACATGCGATAGCGCAACAGGCAACCAACGCCGCCGAGCTGCATCAGAAAGTCGCTGTGCTCTACGACCTCGGTATAGCAACTGTTGCGTTCGGCCATTCTGACCATCTCTTCTTTAGATGTCAAGGCTTCTTACTTCTTTGCTTCCACATTCAGGACAAACCTTTTTAACAGCGCGATTCGAGCCTATTGCCTCGCATTCCGGGCATGACCATCCCGGACCAGGATTGTACGATTTGGCTAACACAAGCACATCCTGTCCATCCATTTTGCAATTTTCACTTTACATTTTTCACTTTTCATTGCGATATTCGAAGAATGTCGCTCAGGACCGCCGGTCGTGCTCACGGACGCCGAACGTAAATCGATGATCCTACGGTCGTAGAATCCCCAGTTCACGCACAGGACCGCGAACACGACGGACGGTTAATGTGAGCAACAAAGGGTTCAAGGGGTCAGGAATCGAGTGGCCCCCGTTCACCACCCCTCTGAACACCTTAAGGTTTTCCCCTTGAATCCTAGAATCCTTGGATCCTCGAATCCTATCTTTTCCGAATCCTCAACCCCTATTTTTTCACTTGCACGATTCACGTCATCATTACTGATTATCAATCTGCGCCCGCTGCAGCTTGCCGCTGAAGTCCACGTAGAGGGTCTTCCACTCGCTGAAGATCTCGTAGGCGGTCCAGCCGCCCTCGCGGTGCCCGTTGCCGGTATCCTTGACGCCGCCGAAGGGCAGATGAGCCTCGGCGCCGATGGTCGGCCCGTTGATATAGGTGATGCCCGCCTCGATGTCGCGCATGGCCCGGAAAGCCCTGTTGACGTCGTTGGTATAGACGGACGAGGATAGACCATAGGCGGTATCGTTGAGCACGGAGATGGCCTCATCGAAAGACTTCACCTTGATCACCACCACCACCGGCCCGAAGATCTCCTCCTGGGCGATGCACATCTCGCTTGTGACGTCGGTGAAGATGGTCGGTTTGTAGAAATACCCCTTGGCCAGATCGCCATCGGTGGCGTACTGGCCGCCGCAGAGCATCCTGGCCCCCTCTTTCTGGCCGATCTGCACATAATTGTGGATGATCTTCCGCTGGCCCTCGTTGATCACCGGACCGACGTCCACACCCTCGTTATTGCCGTATCCAAGTTTCAGCTTCTTGGTACGCTCCAGGAGCATGTCCACGAACTGGTCGTGGACGTCTTCCTGGACGATGAGCCGGCTGGTGGCGGTGCAGCGCTGGCCGGTGGTGCCGAAGGCGCCCCACAGAGCTCCGTCGATGGCCAGCTCCAGGTTGGCATCGTCCATGACGATCTGGCCGTTCTTCCCACCCAGCTCCAGGGAGATCCTCTTCAGGTCCCTGCCGCAGGCCTCGGCGATCTTCCGGCCGACGACCGAGGAACCGGTGAAGGAGATCACATCCACATCGGGATGCTCCACCAGGGGCGAGCCCACGGTGGAACCGGTGCCATGGACCAGGTTGATGGCCTTGGGCGGCACGCCGCCATCCAGAAGGATCTCCACCAGGGCGGTGCCGGTGGCCGGCACGTCGCTGGCCGGCTTGAACACAACGGCGTTGCCGCAGGTCAGGGCAGGAAAGATCTTCCAGGTGGGTATGGCCATGGGGAAATTCCACGGGCAGATGACACCGGCCACGCCCATGGGCTGCCGGGTGGTCATGGCCACCTTGTTGGGCAGCTCCGAGGGCACCGAAGGGGCGAAAAACCTTCTGCTTTCGCCATCGGCGTAGTAGGCGGTGTCGATCCCCTCCTGGGTATCGCCCATGGTCTCGGTGAACACCTTGCCCATCTCGCGGGTCATCTCCCGGGCGATCTGTTCCTTGCGCTGGACCATCAGATCGCCGATCTTCTTCATGATCTGTCCCCGCTGAGGCGCGGGAACCAGCCGCCATTCTTTAAAAGCCTCCCGAGCCGCCTTGACGGCCTCGTCCACATCCTTTTTATTGGATTTGGGGAAAATGCCGATGAGATCGTCCCGATCGGCCGGGTTGCGATTCTCGAAGGTTTCCCCGTCGATCGCGTCACACCAGCGTCCGTTGATGAAGTTCTGGTACTTCTTGGCCATGAAACCCCCCTTGTGATTATTTGGTGAGAGAAAAAACGCGGGCTGAAATATCAGCTTATGAAAAAACAGCCTTATCTAAGCAAATTAACACCCGGGGTGGGCGATGTCAATGGAAAAATCCCCCCTAACAGCTTTTTCAATATATCGATAACATTTTGTGTGCCACCAACATAACCGATCACTTTGTGCGCAGGCGAACCAGTTTCCCGCGCATGATATCGGCATCAGTGACCACCTGATAGATGTAGATCCCATCGGCCACTTCCTCCCCGGATTCATTATCTCCATGCCATTCGATCTCACATCTGCCCCCCAGCTCCCAGAACAGCTCCCGCTCCCATACCCGCTCGCCGGCAAGAGTGAAGATGCTCACCTTCACCAGCCCGGGAGCGTTAAAAACGATGGTGGTGCTCTCCGAAAAGGGGTTGGGAAAGTTGTACAGACCAACGAGAGGTATGGGCTGTAGTTCGATGGTCAAGCTGTTCTGCCAGCTGGGGATCTGAATGTCGGAGATTTCCCGGGCAAGATAGCCGGAAGCTGTTACCTGAAAATCATGGTGCCCCGGGCTGAGATCATGGATGGCGAACCTCCCGGAAGCACTGGTCTTAACCGAACCGACCGAGGCGCCGGCCAGGGATCGCCCGGACACAGCATCCACAACCTGCCCGAAGATACTGTAATTGGCCTGGCGGGCGACCTGGGCGTCGATTACTCCCCAGCCGGAGGAGTTATTCGGATCCAGAGCCCGGTAGGCGGTATTCCGCAGGGCATCTGCGACCTGATTCGGGGTCATGGTGGAATCGGCCTGCAGTAGCAAAGCGGCTACGCCGGCCGTCAGAGGAGTGGACAGGGATGTGCCCACGCTCCGGTAATACCCGTGGGGATCGTCAGGATTTGCCACGTACGTGTTCTGCCCGCAGGCCATCACATCGGGCTTGATGCGGCCATCGTAGGTGGGTCCCAGGGAGCTGAAGTCAGCCCGGGTACCGGTGGTATCCACTGCCCCCACGGCGATGACCTGCTCACCATCGGCAGGAGCGATGATGTACCGCCAATAGGAGTTGCCCTCGTTGCCGGCGGCGGTGACCACCACCACCCCCCGGGAGGCGGCCAGATCGGCGGCCACGGTGGTCACTGCCGTGCTGCCATCCATATCCTCGTACTCGTACCAGTCCATGTAGCCCAGGGAACTGCTGACCACATCGGCCCCCAGACCCTCCGCCCACTCGATGCCCTCCACCCAGTAATCCTCCTCGATGGGCTGCTCGCTGGAGATATCCTCGGTCTTGCCCAGCAGAAATGAGGCCCCAAAAGCCGGGCCGATAAGCTGCCCCGGGCAATACCCCCCGATGAGGGACAACACCACCGTCCCGTGAGAATCCTGTCCGGGCGGATCCCCGGTTTCGTCAACCACTACATCGTCGTCGTTGATGAAATCCCGCTCAGCTATGATATTCACATGTTGGAGAGTTTCGTGGGCCAGGTCGAATCCGGTGTCCAGCAGGCAGATTCGCACGTCCTCCCCGGGTGAGCCAAGGTCGTTTTCCTCCAGCCACTGGTGGAATTGGGGCACAGCGATCTGATAGAGCTGCGCGTAGGAAGGGCCGTAATCAAGAACAAGCCGCCTGCTGATGGACGGTCCGACCGGGCCAACCTCCTGGAAGACCAATTCCCGCCGGCGGCCACCGGCCACCAGGCGCAGGGAACTGATGAAGGGAAACTGCCGCAACCGGGAGATCTGATCCCCCCGGGCCCGGACGCTGATGGCGTTCAGCCACCGGGATTGTGCTCTCAACGTGACGCCTGTGTCCAGAACCTCCTGGATATATGGCCGGTGCAGGGGCAAATCTGCTAAGTCCACCAGATTCTCCCGGTCTCTCACCTTCAGTCTGCGAAAGCGGGCGTGAGGGTTGAGCTCTTTCCGCTGATACTCAATAGCCCTGCGGTAAGCTCCATCGTCGAAAACCCCCTTGTCGGTGAAGAAGAGCCATACATCGATGCTTTCTCCGGGAGTTTTCCCATTCAGAACGACCTGGAGACGAGAACCAATCTTAGGCCTCTGGAGAGGACTCGCCAGATCTGATCGGATCTGACCCCAAGCAGACGTAAGGGCACCCAACATCAGGACTGCCAGGACTGGACCCATTCCTTTTCGGATGATGGAATTCGATGTGTTCATGCTCTGCTCACGCGCTGGTCAGTAAGTTCAGCTTTGGTTTTTGGGAAAACAACTTCTCTTCAATTTACCATTTTGCTGTGAACAGGTCAACCCCTTTTTTGCAGTCCTTTTGCGTCGGAAGGTTGGTGTTATGGGCAGATGTTGTAGGCAGTCAGAAGTAGGCAGGAGACAGTGGGGGCAGTGAGCAGTAAGGGAAAAGAAATGAAAAATGCAAAGTGAAAAGTGCAAAATGTGAAAGTCACTGATCTGTGCTTTTCCCGATTCCCGAATCCCGAACCCCGGTCCCCGGCGGTCTCACGAATCTCGACTCTCGATTCTCGAACCTCAGCCTTTCACCAGGATCCAGGATCTGTCTCCACCTTAAACATCCGCAATCAGCAATCCGCGCCTTCCCACACTCCAACAAACCTCGCAAACCTCCAAAAAAAGAGCCGCCGGTCATCACGACCGGCGGCTCAGAAAACTAACCTTGTGGTCCAGCTTACTTCATGAACACCATCTTGGTCGTGGCGCTGAACTCACCCGCCTTCAGGGTACTGAAGTACACGCCGCTGGCCACCAATTTGCCATCAGCATCCATGCCGTTCCAGGTCACCTGGTAAGTATTGGCGCTCTGATGGGAATCAACCAGGGTCCTGACCTCCTCGCCCACAATGTTGAAGATCTTCAGGCTAACCTGCGAATCCTGGGGAATCGCATAGCTGATGATCGTCTGAGCGTTGAACGGGTTCGGATAGTTCTGGGACAGAGCAAACTCTGTGGGCAACTGAGTGGTAGCCTGTGGGGTTACGGTGATGGGACCATGAGCGGTGCACGTGCCAGCCAGATCCACATCCATAACCTTGTAGCTGTACGTCACCCCGTTGACCAGACCCTTATCCGTGTAACTGTATTCATGACGCGTCTCGCTGGTGCCCTGGCCGGGAACAAGTGTCTCATTCACCCGCACATACTCGGAGCCATCCTGGCTGCGCAGAAGATAGAAGCCCAGGTTGTTGACCTCGCTCTCGGTGGTCCAGTACAGAGTGGCCTGAGCGTCGCCCGCCGAGGCGTAGAAGGTGGACAGACCAACGCTCAGCGGATGACCAAGTTTGTAGTCCTCCACCTCGCCATATGGAAGCTCTCCGAAGTACTCGTTATAGGTCATGCCGTATGCGAGTCGGAATCTGGTCCACATATCATTATTAGTGGCCCATTCGGGAACCGGAAAAGTGACGTTATAGGTCCAGAAATCCTGTCCCCAAGCGCTTGCATCTGCCGAGAACATACAGCACACATTTTCCATGTCGTCGTCCCAGTCCCCATCTTGGTTCCAATCGAACCAGGCATCGAGATATAACAGCTTAAACATATTAGAGCTATATCGACCCGAATTCCATTGCGTAACAGACATCTCGACGTCCACGCTTCCCGTTTCGCCCGGCACATACGGCGTGTTAAAGGTGACCCCGTCGTCAAAGAGGTCAAGATCCACCTGCCTGGAGTTGAACTCCAGGTCGATGTAATCGGGGGGGGGGCCTGGGTCATTGCCCAACCATTCGAGAACTCCATCAGAGTTGATGTGGCGTGCACCGTTGCTTTCGTACAACGACGGATAATTGGGATCCGGAGCATCGCCGTAGTCGGCGTAATCGCCGTAGAACCAGGACAGGATTCTGCTCATCAGCTCACCCTTGGTGTTGTCCGTTCCCACCGAGTCCTTTAGGGCGGCGAAGCAGATAGTGGTGAAGAAGACCCTGGGGCCCGCGTACTTATCCCCCGCTTTCCACGACAGAGCGGCATATCCGGCGCCGGCCAAATCATTGATGTAAAACTCTCCATTGATCAACTGCTTTCCAGGTATGGGCACGATCCAGTCGATGAAAAGGCCGTCCTTGCCGGCAAAAGGATCCTCTAGCTGGAAGGTAAGCCCATCGGTGATGGCCTGGGGATTCGGACCTAACGCGATGTGGTCGGTTCCCAGCCATATATCCGTGGAACAGGCAGACACCTTCAGGCAGTCGTAGCGAAAAGTCCCCGGGAGGTAAGTCCCCTGGGGGTAATAGCTGAGATAATCTTGAGCGCTGAGGAACAGCTTGCCGCCCTGATCCAGATAAGCTCTCAGTTCCGTCTCATCGCCTGCTGTGATACAGTTTGGCCAGGTGCAGCAGGTCTCTCCGTTGAACCAGATTACCACTTCGTAATCATCCAATTTATACCGATCCGGACCATCATCATTGGTCAGAACCTCGTAGACCTCGTACTGTCCCCGCATGGTGGCGTTAGCAACCTCCACAAGGCCGGCTTCCTCAAGGGCAGCCGTGAAGATAGGATGAATATCCGTGTATGGCCCCCAGCAACTGCCATCGTCGTCCACCAGCAGGAGGCCGCCACCCATCTGTGCCCAGGCGAACTGGGCCACTAAAACAGAAAGAACCAGTGTTCCCAACACAATAGCTAATTTCCTCATCTGCTCTTTCCTCCTTTACTCAACTCCTGTTAAATTCTGGCCAAAAAACAGCAATCCATAACGATCTCTCCCTCTCGCTCACCTCCTTGCGGAACGGTAAAACAACTCTCTAAATACGCGAATTCTCCTCTTCTCACAAAAATATTCCATATCCCGACTTACTACCATTTTACCATATCGTGCTTTTTTTGTCAAGATGTTTTTTTATTTTTTTTATTTTTTTCTTTATAAGACTTTTTACCCCTGTTTCTCTCCGCCAGCCGGTTTTCCCGGAACAGCAGCTGAACCTGATAAGCGCAGCTATCCTGTGGCCGTAAAAGCGGCCAGGGACCTCTCCGGGAGAGCTGCTTGTCCAAAATCATCTCCAGGCAGCTAATACCTTCTAAATCTACCCATCTTAAATAGATAAAAATAAACGTCTGTCTTTTAGTAAGTACCTTAATTTTTTGTGATTTAAAAAGCTTGACAGATAATCGCATCTGTGTTAAAATGGTAGGAGAGAAAATATGCCCTTTATGCATACTTTGTACGCAAGAGGTGTGTCTCAGAAGAAACGCACAGACTTATAATTTACAACAGGTTATTGAGATTAGCGGGGTGTCTGACATAAGGTTCTGTCATAGCTACAAGGCGATTTTGAACTTACGATTTGTGGGGCTTTTTCTTCTCCTGTTCATCGCCCCTAAATTATGTGGTGCCGAGGATCGGCTGATCTTCGCCTTCACCTTCGATCCACCCGCCATCCAGCGACTAGGTGAACAGGCACAGGTTACCATAGCCGGCCTGCCCTCCATCGGCAACCCGGGCGAACCCATCCTCCCGGTCAAGACGGCACGCATACTTCTGCCTCCCGGACAGAGCATCGCAGAAATTCAGGTTCTTGCCTCCCAGAGGCAAATCCTCCCGGGAAGTTTCCGTGTCTGTCCTGGTCAGATGCAAATTCCCCTGAGTGGTGCAGAAAATTGGCAACCCACTCCGGCAAACGAGGACATTTACACCTCCTCCACCCCTTTTCCACCACAGACCCACCACTTGGTAGGTGTCTGGTCCCTTTGCGGATACCAAATCGCCATCATCAACCTTCATCCCGTGGAATATATCCCCTCCACCGGCACCATCTCCTATTTCCCGGAGATGGAGCTTTGTCTGCGCACGGTCGATTCCCCTGATGTCTTTGCTCAAACTCAGAGGATGTTACGATCTCCCGGGCTGATGGCCTATCGTCTGGCCGGTCTGGTAGACAATCCCCGACAAATTGAGCAGTACAGCAACCTGGCCGAGCCCCCCAGAAGATCCAAGGGGTCTCTGGTGAATCCACAGGAGACTTACCGCTATGTTATCATCACCAGCCAGGATCTGAAGCCCACATTCCAGACGCTGGCCGAGTTCAAAACCCAGCGAGGTCAGAGAGCCACGGTGGTCACTGTCCAGGAGATCGGCGACACTTATTCCGGCCAGGATCTGCCGGAGCAGATCCGCAACTTCATCCTGGACGCCTACACCGGCTGGCAAACGGATTTTGTCCTGTTGGGCGGCGATGACGAAATTATCCCCCACCGGGGCCTGTATGCCCAGGCCTTCGGGCACACGGAGACCGACATCCCCGCAGATCTTTACTTCGGCGCCCTGGACGGAGATTGGAACGCCGATGGCGACCAACTCTGGGGAGAGCCCGGGGAGGAAGATCTTTTTGCCGAGGTGAGCGTGGGGCGGGCTCCGGTGGACGATCAGGATGAAGCCCTGCACTTCGTGACCAAGACCATCCAGTACCAGCAGGCTCCGGTTCCCGAACAGGCCACCGAGGCCCTTATGGCGGGCGAAGAGCTGTGGGACAATCCCCTGACGTACGGGGGAGATTATAAGGATGAGATCCGCTTCGGGGCCACCACCAACAGCTGCACCACCACCGGATTTCCGGCTAATTTCACGGTGAACACCCTGTACGACCGAGACCTGGGCTCACCCTGGTGGAGCAGCATGTTATTGAACCTGATGAACAACGGTCTCCACCTGATCAACCACCTCGGCCACACAACAGTGAGCAGAGCCCTCCGCCTGACCGCTGACCAGGTTCTCAACGATCTAACCAATGACGGGGTAGATAACTCCTTTTTGATCATCTTTTCCCAGGGCTGCTATGCCGCCTCCTTCGATAATCGCAACCCCGGGGGCCTCTACCTGGACGACTGCGTCGCCGAGGCCTTCTTGACCGGCCCGCACGGAGCCGCGGCCTTCGTGGGCAACACACGCTACGGCTGGGCGAGCCCGGGGATGACCGATGGGGCTTCCCAGTATTTCGATCGCCAGTTCTTCGACGCCCTGTTCGGGGAGAACATCTATCGCCTGGGGGCCATCAACGACGATTCCAAGATCGACAACATCTGGGCCCTTGATTACCAGGGGATCAGATGGTGTTTTTACGAACAGACGCTCCTGGGAGATCCGGATCTGGACATTTGGACTGAGCTGCCCGGGACCCTGAGCGTCTCCCATCCGACAGTGCTGACCATCATGGAAGAGAACAGCATCACCGTACAGGTGGAATCAGACTGCGGACCGGTAACCGACGCTCTGGTCTGCATTCGACAGGGCGATCAGCTTTACGCCACCGATCTGACCAACCATCTTGGGGAAACCTCCTTTGCTCTGCTACCCACGACCCCCGAAACCCTGGATATATCCGTGACCGCCCACAATAACCTGCCCTATGCAGGAACCATTCTGGCGCGAACGGATGGTCCATGGCTCTGTTACTCCCATCACTCTGTGGACGACGATCAGAACGGCCACAGCTCGGGCAACGGTGATGGAGTGATCAATCAGGGAGAGATCATCGAGTTAACCCTCTGGCTGAACAACTTCGGAGCCCAGGTCGCCGAGCGGATTACCGCAACACTTCGTTCTTCCGATGCTCACGTGGAGATTATCGACTCGGTGCAAACCTTTCCCCCCATTCCTCCTGAGCAGGAGGAAACCAGTCAAGAACGCTATCTTTTCGCAGTGGACGGTGGTTGTCCCGACGGCCATCACATCGAGTTCACTGTGCAGGTGCGTGACGAGACGGATGGTGTGTGGATCTCGACTTTCTCTGTAAATGTTTCGGCACCGAAGCTGATTTTCGAAACTCTCGTCCTCGACGATGATCCTCCAACCGGAAACGGGAATGGCATCCTGGAGGCTGGCGAATCGGCCAGCCTGATGGTCACTGTCAGGAACACAGGTTCAGCTACTGCCGAAAAAGTTATCGGCCGGTTATCAGCAGAGGGGGACCCTTATATTCAGGTGAAGAGTGACAACTCCCGCTTTTACTTCATAGAGAGCGGCTCCGCCGTCCATGGCTGCCCTTATTACGAAATCACTGCTTCAAAACTGAGCCCACCTCTCTATTTTATAGATTACACCCTGAGCCTTTCGGCGATAGGTGGCTATACCACCCAGGACACTATCCCCCACGCCCTAGGACCCACTGGCCTGATGGACGACATGGAGGACGAGGAAACCACCTGGATACATGGAGGAACAGGTGATCTCTGGCATCTCAGCCAGAACAGAGCTCACACACCTTCTCACGCATGGTACTGTGGGTCGGCCACCCATCGGGAGTACCAAACCGGGATGGATGCCCTCCTGATGTCCTCCAGGATCTTCCTGATCTCCGGCTCCCAGCTCAGCTTCTGGCACTGGTATGACCTAGAGGAAGATCGAGATTTCGGATACCTGGAAATTTGCGCCGGCTCGGGGTGGATCCAATTGGGCGAGCCCTTCACCGGAGCCAGCCAGGGCTGGATCCGGGAAACCTATGACCTATCGGTATATCCCAGCGGATCGGTGCTCCAGCTCCGTTTCCGGCTGACCAGCGACGAGCAGAACTGCGGCGAGGGATGGTACATCGATGATGTCTATGTGGGACCGCCGCTCCGATTCACGCTGGATCAGGCCAAGGTTTCTCCTGAACGGGGAGAGGAATCAACGGATTTCACCTTCAGCACTATTTACATCAGCGACTGGAATTATCCACCCACCTCCACCATCGTTTACATCGATGGCACTCCATACAACATGGCCAGCGCCGACACCGACTACGCTCAGGGGGCAACCTTTACCTGTCAAACGGCACTGGACCTGGGAGAACACGAATATCACTTTGATTTCAGCAGCGGCCTGGAATCAACCAGATGGCCGAGACTTGGAGAATGCGCCGGACCCTTGGTTGCCGAGGTGATCTACCAGGAGGATTTCGAGGATTGGAACGGCAACTTTGTTTATACCGGCCCCGACTGGGAGTGGGGTCCCCCCACCAGCGGCCCGGGGCAGGCACATTCAGGCGAGAAGGTATGGGCCTCCGTTCTTGCCGATGCATATTCTGATAACTCCGACTCGCGGCTGGAAACGCCACCCATTGACCTGACCGGGATCACAAACCCCCAGCTCTCCTTCTGGCATTGGTATTCCTTCGAGTACCGCCAGGCCCACTATGACGGGGGCAACGTGAAGATCTCCGCTGATGGGGGGGAGTTCCAGGTCTTCACCCCCGATAACGGCTATGATGGCACTATCAGCACCCTGAACGCCGGCATTCCGGGAGAGCCCGGCTTCTGCTGGTATAATGCCGGCCAGTTCTGGCACCAGGAGACCCTCGACCTCAGCCCATACAGCGGTCAGCAGATCGTCATCCGCTTTCACTTTGGGAGCAACAGCCGACACACCTATTCCGGCTGGTACATCGACGATGTGGTCATCAGCGGACTGCAGCCAACCGCCCTTCCCGCCGTCTCCGACCTCAATCTGACCCTGGCTGGCGAAAACATCCTGCTCAGCTGGTCCTGGCCCTATAAAGAAATCCCGGCTGCATACGCCATCTACCGGGGCATTCTCTCGAACGGCCCCTTTGCCCAGCCTGAGTCCATCGCCACGGTGACGGCAACGACCTACACCGATCCCTCAGTTGCCGGGAATCAACCCATCAATTACTACTACCTGGTCAGAGCCCTGAGCTTCGATGGGTTAGAATCGGAGCCCTCCGAAAGGGTGGGCGAGTTCAAGACCACTACCTTTCATTAAGTTCCCTGATAGCTGGCAATTCCCTTTCCATCGCCAGGGCCGAATGTAAGCAGGGCAGGAATACCAAAACCCTGCTTTTTTTCATCCTCCGCTATTCCCCCACACCAAAACCTGTTCCCGCACCACCCCGATCGAATTGCCTCTGCCGTCTCTGAAGCTGCTCAACCTGTCTTTTTCTGAACATCGCTCCCATGCAAAAGAGGCAGGACCGAAGCCCTGCCTCTTTCACAAACAACATGCCACAACCAACTACCTGATCAAGACCATCTTCATGGTCTGGCTGAACTCTCCAGCCTGCATGGTGCAGAAATAGATACCAGCAGAAACCTCAACGCCTCGGGAATCCCTGGCATTCCAGGTCGCCGTGTAGTATCCGGCCTGCAGATCAGCATCCATCAGAGAAACAACCTCCTGGCCCCTCACATTGTAGATCTTCAGGACCACCCGGCTGTCCTCGGGGATCTGGTACTTGATCTCGGTGTTGGGATTGAACGGGTTGGGATAGTTCTGAGACAGCACAAAGGCCGTCGGCAGCACGGCCGTCGGAGTGGCCGACACAACCGCATCGTGCATCTCGACGTTGCCGCCAAAATCAACGGCGGCGACCTGATAGTAATAGGTCACTCCGTTGACCAGACCTCTGTCCACGTAAGTGTACGAATGAGCATCCTCAGAACTGCCGGCTCCGGAGATCCGCTCGGCGTTGACCTTGACGAAA
>DAOVRJ010000017.1 GCA_030628225.1 Candidatus Zixiibacteriota bacterium
GAGGGTAGCAGGTATTCCTTTCAATTGGATCGTGAGCTATTACGGAGAGTTCCCGGCGGAAGTATCCTACAGTGGCCCCAGGGCACGCTGGCTGCAGCGAGGGGGAGACATCCCCCTTCCAACCCCAACCCAACCAGGGTTTAGGGGTTAGGTGTTTAGGGGTTAGGGAAAAGAATAGAACCAAAAAACTCATGTTATCTCAACAAGTTGAAAAGAATGGGGGCAGGGTAGGGTCCCTAACCCCTGATCCCTAATCCCTATCTTTCCGGGGTCACTAACCCCTAACCCCTGATCCCTAATCCCTATCTTTCCGGGTTCACTAACCCCTAACCCCTGATCCCTAATCCCTATCTTTCCGGGTTCACTAACCCCTAATCCCCAACCCCTAACCCCTGTCTTTCCGGGGTCTCTGATCTCCGGTGTTGAAGGGCCGGGAGCGGCTACTCCTCCAGACTGCCCACCTCTTTCTCCACCTCCTCCAGGATCTCACACGACTTGACCAGTTCCTTCATCCTGGTATGATCGGGATACAGCGGCCGGTCGATCTCCAGGAACTCGACATGTCTGCGGACAACCTCTTTGGCCTTGGTCACCCCCCGGCCGAATTTGTAATCGCGGAAATCGAGCGCCTGGGCGGCGGCCATGAACTCGATGCCCAGCACGCCGTAGGCATTATCCATGATCTGCCAGTTTTTAATGGCCGTGTTCATTCCCATGGAGACGAAATCCTCCTGGTCGGCTGCCGCCGGAATTGATTGAATAGAGGCCGGCATGCAGAGTATTCGCTGTTCGACGATCTGCATGTCGGCGGTATACTGGCTTAACATCAGACCGGAGAACATCCCGGCCCCCTTGGTCAGAAATGCCGGCAGGCCCACGCTCAGCGCCGGATTGTTCAATCTATTCATTCTACGCTCGGACATGACGCTGATCATGGTGATGGCGGCGCCGATCATATCCATGGGCAGGCATACCGGACTTCCCTGGAAGTTGGCTCCAGACAAGGTTAGTTTTCTGTCCGGGAAGAAAACCGGGTTATCTCCCACGCCGTTGAGCTCGATCTCCACCTGCGAGCGGGCGTATACGACGGCATCATGGACGGCGCCGATCACCTGGGGAGTGGAACGCATGGAGTAGGCGTCCTGTACCTTGCACTTCACTTTGCCCTCTGCCAGATCGCCGCCGGCAATTAATTTTTGGATGGCATTGGCACAACGTATGGCACCCTTAAAGCCGCGCACCTGATGAAGCAGAGGCGCATATGGTTTCATGTTGGCCTTTAGCGCCTCCAGTGACATGGCGGCAGCGATCTCGGCCTGTTTTAGCCATCTGTTCGTATCATATAGCAACAAAGCGCTCATGGCAGTTAGCAGATTGGACCCGTTAATCGCGGCCAGTCCGTCTCTGGCCTCCAGACCGGGGATCGGTATGCCCGCCTTGTCCATGGCTTTTTTACCGTCGAGCAGCTCGCCTTTGTAATAGGCCTGGCCTTCGCCCATCAACAGCAAAGCGATCTGGGACATTGGTGCCAGGTCGCCGGAAGCGCCCACGGAGCCTTTTTGACAGACGAAGGGGGTGACCCCTTTGTTCAGCATCTCAGCCAGGGTATTGGCGATGACCGGCCTGTTGCCGGAGTTTCCGTTGGAAAGCACATTGATCCTGCCGGCCATTGCTCCCCTAACATATTCTATCGGTGCCGGATCACCGATGCCGGCGGCATGATTGTAGATCAAATATTTTTGAAAATCTTTTATCTGATCATCATTCAGCACCACTTCGGAAAATTCACCAATGCCGGTATTGACCCCGTACATGATCTCGTGGGCGACGATCTTCTCCTCCAGCATGGCCCGGCAGGCCTTCATCCGCTCGATGGCATCCGGGTGGATCTCCACCTTCTCGTTGTGCCGCGCGATGCGGACCAGTTTCTCGATGGTAAATTCTTTGCCTTTCAGAACTACAGCCATGTTAATCTCCTGTGTTGAAAATGAAATGAATTGATAGATCCGATTTGCCTAAAAATCGACACACCTGCCATCACCGGCCGGTCCTGCATTACCTCTGTCTGTTCGGTTGCCGGATCCAGAGCCGGAAGAAACGGTCACTGATAATGAAGGAACCGTTATCCCGATCTATGATGTCACGCTCCAGAAGCGTCTTGACGATCCGTTGGGCAGCGGATGCCGAGCGCAGTTTGTTGTGCTGGATGAAGTCGGCGGCGAAGACCTTGACGCCCATGGGAGCACTGGCCAGGCCGGTCAGGAAACGGCGCTGATTCAGGCCGAAGGACTCCCACAGGGCGGTGTAGGCGTAACTCTCACGATCCAGGAGTAATCCCGTGGCGCGTCCCAGCTTCGCGGGAGTTATCTTGGCACCAGGCTCGCAGAGCTCCCAAAGTACATGGCACAGGTGCTGCGTGTAGAACGGATGGCCGCCGGTCAGGTCACAGACAGAGAGGATCAGCTCATCGCTGATGGCCTTGTCCGATTTGAGAAATCGTCTGCGGTTGCAGAAGGCTCCTTTGCTGACTATGCCACCATATCTGAAGAGGTTGGTCATGTTACGCATCTCGCGTTACGCAATATGCGTAACGCCGCATCCGAGGTCAAGAACATTCTCTGGGCAGTGAAGTCACCTGGAAAGGCCCGGTCATTCGATCCCCTCAGCTCAAGGCGCACAGCAAATGGCTGGATAGTTGACTGCCGTCAAGCATCATCGACTCAAGCCTTGTCCGACTCCTGTCTGCTCCCTTGCTTAGAGTGGACTTTGGTCAAAAATCGATCTAATTGATTGGCGAAGGTTTTCCGGTCACTTTTACTAAAAGATGATGGTCCCCCAGTATCAACTCCGCTGCTGCGCAACTCAGCCATGAAATTGCGTATCGTCAGGCGTTGCTTAATATTGTCTTTTGTGTACATCTCACCCCTGGGGTCAAGAGCATGGCCGCCTTTATCGATAACTTCTGAAGCAAGCGGAATATCCGCAGTGATCACCAGATCACCATCATGGACATGTTGGGCTATATACTCATCTGCCTCATCGAACCCGGCGAGCACTTGGACCATCCTGATATAGGTTGAAGAAGGTATTCTCAGCGGCTTATTCGCCACCAAGGTGATGAGGACCCGCATCCTCTCTGCCGCCCGAAACAGGATTTGCTTTATGACCTGGGGGCAGGCATCAGCATCAACCCAGATTTGCATCTATATCGTCCCTGATGACAACACTTAGCTTCCATGTATTCGATCCGCCACTTCCCCACATACTCATTCTTCACCATTCATACCCTATACCATGTCGTTCTGATTATGGTTTTTTCCGTGTAAGATATCAGCTCTTCCTCGTATCACAACGTGTTGGCCGGGCTGCGTTTCAAGATGCGGGCGGAGAACTTTGTGGTTTTGAAGTCGTTGATGAAGGTGAGGTTTGTGTTTTTGCATAATAGCATCCATCATCAAGATAGTCAAGATGAAATTGGGAGGTATCAAATTGATGGCAACTCATGCGCTTTAGTGATCCTCCGGGAGAGCTCAACTGCCTGTGCAAGAAAAAACCCGGCCAGGATTTGGAACCTTAGCCAGGTTGTAAGTTTTTGCTGCGCAGGGGCTCTTGACCCCTGGAATCCTCGAATCCTGGAGGGGTGTGGTCGGTAAGGGGAAGCTACTTCAAATAAAGGATCTTCCCGGTATCGCGGAAACCCTCATTCCGGCCGGCAAAACTGACCACGTGATGATACACGCCCGTGGCCAGATGCTACTTGAATGTGTTCTTCAATTTACCTTTCAGCGGCAACAGCTCCCGGTCGAACTCTCCCACTCTGGCCGATTCCGCCGATTTGTTGTCTGCGGCGTCAACCGCCTTGAGCAGATAAAAGAAATTGACCACTGGGCTAAAGGAGACGCTGCTGTCGGGAAAGTCGATGCCGGAAGTCGACCCGAGGGACTCCGAGACCGTGGGCACGAAATCTGCCATCTGGCCCCGATAGACGACATAGTATGGGACCGCTTCCGGCCCTCCTGCTGTGTCGGTTGTCACCGCCGACCATTGGAGGAGGAGCACATCCCCGGCCAGAGAAACCGTCAGGTCCGTCACCGCCTCGGGCGGTGTCGAATCCAGGACGGACAGGTTCTGGTAATAGTTGAACGTGCCGTCATAATTTCCGATGGCCAGATCCAGATCGCCGTCGTCATCCAGATCGCCAAACGCCGGAGCAGCATTCTGTCCGACGGTGATGCCGGCGACCACAGAGGGGTTTTCCACCCAGGTGCCGCCGACGTTCTCGAAGAATTGGATCTCGTGAAAAAGATCGCCGGTGATGATGTCCATATCTCCGTCATCGTCGAGGTCGCCGACGGTGGGAACACAATGGCTGCCGACATCGATCCCACCGAAGAATCCCGGTACCTCGACCCAGGCGGCGGAATCGCTGGTGCCTTCATTCTGAAAGTAAAACAGGTTGCCGTCCTCGTTGCCGGCCACGATGTCCAGGTCTCCGTCGATGTCCATATCGACCAATCTTGGCACGGAGGAGTAGCCCAGATCGATGCCGGCGAAAACCGAGCTCTCGTAGTTGAAGCTGGTGCCTGTGTTTCTGTGAAAGAACAGCTGACCGTTCATGTCGCCGGCCACCGCATCTGCCAGCCCATCCCCATCCGTATCGCCGGTGGTGATAGCAGAGTAGATGGAATGATCGATAGCAGCAAATCGGTCATGATCAGGCTCCCAGGCCGGCGCCGATGGCAAGCCAACGTTTTCATAATACTTGATATCGCCCAGCTGGCTGCCGCTGACCAGGTCCAGGTCGCCGTCGTCATCGAAATCGAACAGAAACGGTGAGCTGGCCCCGCCCACATCCAGCACGCCGCCAAACAGACTGCTGTTGGCCGTCCAGATGGGGGAGGAAAGGCTGCCGGTATTCACATAATAGTTCAAGGGCCCGGCAGCGGTGCCGTAGATCAGGTCCTTTTTGCCGTCTCCGGACAGATCGACTAGGCAGGGCGAGTTCCAGTAGGTCGTCTGGGCCAGGTCGGCGAAAATGGAATTGGCCGACTGCCACAGCCAGCTGGTGGAGTCTCCAACGTTGCGATAGTAATAGAACCCGGTCGCATCGCGGCCGACCAACAGATCGAAATCAGCATCGTTGTCCAGATCGGCGAACCAGGGGTAAGCGTATAATCCAACATCATACCAGGTTTGGGATTGCGCTTCGAGAAAGACAGCCGAATCGGGTGTGCCGCTGTTGGGATAGAACTTCAGTTGACCGTCCTCGCTGAGCCCGACCAGCAGATCATAATCACCGTCGGCGTCAAGATCGGCAAAGGTGGGCACCGGGTTGGAGCCGACGGACAATCCGTCGAAGAATCCCTCGATCTCATTAAATTCGGGTTGCGTGGAATCGCCCACATTCTCGAAGAAATGCAGGCCGGTGTAGCCTCCGGTGATCAGATCCAGGTCGCCGTCGTCGTCCAGGTCGACACAGACGCCCATCTCGGCGTCCAGGGCGGAGACGGGAGCGAAGAGATCCGGGCCGGCCTGAAATGCGGGCGTGGTTGGAGTGCCGCTATTCTCAAAATAGAGAGGAGCCTGGTCGATACTGCCCAGGATCAGGTCGTGGTCGCCATCGGCATCCAGATCGCCGAAGCGGGGCTGGGAGAAGGACACCGAGGGAACCCCGCTGGGGTTGAAGATCAGGTCGTTCTGCTGCCAGGGCTGGGCAGAGGTCCCGGAGGTGAGGGGAAAAGAGAGAGATAGAGCGCTCAGAAGGCATAAAGCGGGTTTAGGGAATATTTTGCTCATATGGATTCACCTTCGATCTTTTTACGGACGACAATATCCTCATGGAACGGTAGACAGTTACTTTCTGGCCACATAGCGCACACCTTTTATTCCTTTGAAATCCGCGTCCTGTGTCCACAGGGTGGCGCCGTAGGCCCTGGCTGTGGCCAGCATGATGCTTGTCGGCCAGGGGAAGTTTCTCCTGCAGGCTGATCCTGGCGGCGCTGAGGGCCACAGAGGAAGTCAGCTCGATCACCCGGCCCTGCTGCATGGTGGCAATGGCCTGAAGGGCCCAGCTTTCTTCCCGTTGTTGGAGAACGCGCCTGAAGACCTCATATAAGCTCAAAGTTGGGATAAGAAGCTTTGCGGTTTTTTCGATGGCCGGGGCGAAGAAGCTCGCGTTGGGACCGTCGGCGAAATACTCCAGCCAGCCGGATGAATCGACGATGTTCATTCCCGGTTCTCCTCCCGTGGCACGCTGGTGTCGATTCCCTGTAGATAGCCACGCAGAGTGCGGATCGGCTGTAAGGGTATGAGCTCGATCCGCCCATCGTAGACCATGGCCTGTACTTTTTGTCCGGGCCGCAGGCCCAGTTTTTCGCGGACATCTTTTGGGATCACCACTTGGTATTTCGTTGATATGGTCACGGTAGCCATGTTTACCTCTATTGATAATGGTGTTGCTTTACATATAAGGTATCGATAACGATATCGTATATCAAGCGGAATTTAATGTGTTATGAAAAAACCTCCCGGTATTTTCAAATCGCGGGAGGTTTTTGAGTAAAAGAACTCGAAGCTCGATACTCGGTTGGCGGTATCGAAGGGCGTTACGGTTTTCGGTTGTCGAAGTTCGTCTGTCGTCGGCCCGTCCTCAGGCAGTTACGATTCACGAATCTCGAGTCTCGATTCCCGATACCCGGATCCCGGCTCTTCCACGAACACGTATTTATTCCTTCTGCCCAAAATCTGCCACCACAGGTTCCACCAGCCGCTGGAAATCGGCATAGTGCAGCCGGATGAGCTCCGTGTGCGAGCCGGCGTTGAAGGCGATCTCATCATCATCGGGCAGGGGGTTGGCCACGTAGACAGCCATGTCGTAGAGGTTCCCGAAGGGCGGCATGGCCCCGATCTCGCACTCCGGGAACAGCCGCTGGAACTCATCCTCCGAGGCCAGCTCCACCTTCTTGGCTCCGGTCAGCTTCTTGAGACCCTTGAAGTCGACCCGGTAAGAGGCCGGCAGAACGGCCATTGCCATGGTGCCGTCGAGCTTGACCATGACGGTCTTGGCCAGCTCTTTGCCGGGGATATGCGCCGAGGCGGCGATCTCCTGGGCGGTGAAGGCCGTCGAGTGCTTGACCATGACATACTTGACCTTGTGGTTGTCGAGGAACTGGGCGACTTTCTTGGCGGGCATGATGGCCTCCTTTTTGAGTGATAGAAAAGGGTTCAAGGGGTCGAGGATTCAAGGATTCGAGGGGTAGGAGAGGCGTGATGCGTGAGAGGAGTATCTAGCGCTTGACCCCAAAGCGAGGCAGCCCCGGTATCCATAATGAGCAAGATAAAATGGAAATTGTCAAGAGGTTTTTTTAGGGGGATGGCAATTAATAGGGGATCGGAGATCGAATGGGGGATTGGTGGTGGGTTGGATGATCGTTAGTCGGTTCTCGGTTGGCAGGTCGACGGTCGTTACGGCTGTCAGAAGTCGGAGTTCGGTTGTCTTGAGCCTCTTCCAGCTTCTAGTGTTTTCCCGAGTTTCGAATCTCGAGTCTCGAAAGCCGAGCTTCGAGCTCCTTACCGATCCCCGGTCACCGAACCTCGATCCCCATCTATATTCCCATAAAAAGACTGATCTTCATCAGTGCCCTCTGGGTCGTCTCGCGCTGGTGATTGAGATCATCCCATCCTTCATCGTGATTGAAGGCGAGGTACAGGGTGTTCCTTCGGGTGAGCTCCCAGGCCAACAGGAGGTTGATATCCTTGAGCAGATCCCAACCAGAGGTGTCGTTTGTTTGCAGAAAGGTCCTCAGGTAGATATCTTGGGTCACATCGAGACGGGTCTTGAGGATGCTAACCCATTGGTCGGGCCAGCCGATCTGGTTCTGATGGCCGGCGAAGGCCACCTTGTTGGTGAACAGATCGAGGGAGAGACGTCCGAAAAGCTTACATCGCAGCCAGGCCTCCATGATGTCCGTTGTGGCCCCGAAAGTCCGGCCTCTTTTTATGCGCAACCCCGCGTTCTCGAAACTGGCGTAATTATAGATCAGCGAGACATAGGCCTGCCAGTTGTCATAGGTCTCATCTGCCACCCTCTCCCGTGACCACTGCCCGTCGAAGCCGTTGGCGAACCAGCAGCCCAGAAATTTATAGAAAATGCTGATGTTCTCTCGAAAATACTGGAAGTTCAGCTTGCCACTGTCCTTTTCTTCATAGGAGCCGAAGAAGGAGTTGAAATGCGCATCGTGAAGGTGCAGAGACGGCGTGGGCCTCATATAAGTGATGACGCCGTGGAAGCCCCTGACGTCGTTGCGGCCGCCAAAGTAGCCGGTGTTCAGATGAAAATCCGGATCCCGATCGACGTAGGTCAAATAGCCCTCGAAATGTTGACTGTTGTGGCTTAGGTCCACTCTCTTTTCCCAACCTTGTGTCTTCTCTAAGTTGAGAATCTCGTCTTTCTCCACCGAAAGGCTGGCCTGTGTGTTCAGGATGAAGCCCAGGGGCAAAGTCAATCCGGCATCCAGACCGGCTGCCCGGCTGTAACCCGTCCCATTGGCCCAGTTCACTCCCGTGAGGCCGAGGAAGGAGGAGCCCAGGATGTTCCCCTTCAGCCGGGCAGCCAAGAAATTGGCCTCTTGGTCTCGAAAGGATTCAGGGTCGCCCTCTTCCCCGGGGGTTTGCGCGTCCACGATGGCCAGGTTGAACCGGTGAACTTTTCCGGTCAGCTTCCCCCCGGCAGTGATCTCGCCGATGCGGCGGGAATAGAACAGGGTGGTGGCCGTGCCGAACAGCTCGCACCCCTCCAGAAAGAAGGGCCGCTTTTCGGGCAGGCGGAGCTCCTCGGTGGACAGGTTGATCTGGTCCGGGTCGGCCTCGATCTGGGCGAAATCCGGGTTGAGGGTCAGATTTGCGCAGAATGTGGAGGTGAGATTGTACTTCAGATCAAGCCCTGCGTCGCCGGTGAGCTTCTCATCGGGATTCTGGCTCCTTCGCAGGCTGGTGAAGGGCATGACCTCCAGGGCCCGCCCCTTTTTCAGATCCCGCAATCCCACCAGATGGCCATAATCGGACACCCGGAAGAAGTGCTTTGCCAGCTGCCAGAGATGATCTTGCCCTGTCCGTCTGTGCATGCGCATGAAGTTGATGCCCCAGATCTGCTCCTTTCGGGCATCGAAAGGCAGATTGAAGAAAGGAATGGCCAGCTCGGCACACCAACCCCATGATGTGATCCTCGTTTTCACATGCCAGTCGCCGTCCCAGATAGTCTCCGCGGTGGCGCCATTGCCCGTGCAGCGGCCGTCCGTCTGGGTGCCCAGGGGATTGGTCAGAAAAAATGTGCAGGACTGGTGGTCGTGGAAGGAGTCGATGAAGATCTCGATGGCGTCGTCGTTCCACAGCTCGTCGTCCCGCTGGGTCATGTTGGCCTCGATCCGCCCTGGCTGGCTGTCGTAACAGCGGATGCCCAGGTACAGATTCTCAGCATCGTACAGGACGATCACGACCGTCGATTCCGAGGGCTGAGCCCCATAGTTGGGCTTGCTCTGCAGAAAAGAGGTGGTCGTCTCACCCCGCTGCCAGGCGGGCTCATCCAGGAAACCGTCGATGTCGATCTCGGAGGAGGTGCGAACGGCTCGAATTTCCTTCATGCCACCGCCCTCCACAGGCGACAGCGGACTTTGTTCGCTCTCGGAATGTCCTACCCCGGCCCAGAGAGGGATTGTCAGCAGGGCGAATATGGCGACGATCAGCGAATGGAATCGTCTCTTGGAGAGGGTCTTCGATGCCATCGTGTACTCTCTGAGCAGGTTGACTAAAAATACTTGGCCATCAAAAGCTGAAACGACCTTCGAATTGTCCTCTATCTTGCTATCTCAACGGATTTTTGTCAAGGATTTTTTTTCGTTTCGCCGAGTTTTGTGGGGAAGAAGGAAGGGGATAGAGGTGGGGTGACCTTCGGAAGGGTTCATCAAGATCAGGATTGTCAAGCGTGATGTCAGGTAATTTCTACTGATAGCTATTTGGCGCTGGGTACGGCGATCAGGCGCTACTGTATAATGAATCGAAAATCGAGGCTGGTTTATGGGTGAGGAAGCTGGTTTAGATGCTGGAAGCTAGGGATGTCAAGTTACATATTCTCATGGGTCGCGTGCGAATCGGTGACATCGCTATGTTATTTCACGCGAAATTGAACACGACTCGAGCGCTTTTCATCTTCCTCGGAGACCACGCTCAATATAAAATCGCCAGGCACGATCTGCCAAAGAAAACTATGATCTTGATGGGTGGTCTGGATTGGTTTCTCGTTGAGAAACCATGTAATCCGTTGATCCTTCCTTGAGCAATTGAGCTTAAAATTAATAGACTGAAACTCAGAGGCAAGATTGGGTAGTCGGTGATAGACTGCTCCGTTTTTCGGATTAGCGATCTGAAATTTGTTTTCTTCAACATAATCCGCCAGCTGTGTTTCTATTCCAAGTTCCTCTGCCCAAATTCGATACTTGGCCGGAACCACGGTCGCTGTTTCATCTCCTCTCTGGATATGCATGTCACAGCTGCTGATCTCATAGGCAGCTACGTCCCTTGCAGGAATCAACTCTTCAATGCTGGTCGAGCAATATGTATTACACTTTTTTCCAGAGAGCGGACAAATACGGACTTTAACAAGCCCATCCGGTTGAGGGAACTTCTCCGGCCATCTCTTGTCATGATAGAGCATGAGCATGATATCGGCGAACATCGGGCCGGCACCCGACACTCCAGAAACCTTTAGCATGGGCGTATGATCAAAATTCCCTACCCAGATACCCAAGGTATAGTCTCTGGTGAAACCAACTGTCCAGTTATCACAGAAGCGAAAGGAAGTGCCTGTTTTCACACAGCAGGGAAATGGCAGATTGAGGACAGAATTGAACCCAAATTCGGCCGTGCGGGCATGAGCATCGCCGAGAATATCGGCGATTAGATAATTAAATTGTGGGGTAGAGATCCCCCTTTTCCCTTCGGCGATTTCCTGCTCTATACCATTTATCTCCATGATCTCCTTTATTGGGTAAAAAGCTCCCATTCTGGCCAGACACATGTATGCCCGGCTCAATTCATAGAGGGTCACTTCACCCCCTCCCAGGGCCAAGCCAATACCATAATGCTCCGCTTCTTTGTCCAAGGAGGTAAAACCATACTCGTGCAATCGATGCAGGAATCCATCGACGCCGATTTTCGCCAGAGTCCTCACAGCGGGGATATTTAAGGAGTTCGCCAAGGCCTCCCGCAGCCTTATTGGACCGTGAAAGTCCTCCGAGTAATTCCTCGGGCTGTAAACTCCTCTGGGCATCCTATAATGGGTGGGGATGTCAGAGATCAATGTGGCAGGGCTAAATCCCTCTTCCATTGCCAAGAGGTAGAGAAATGGTTTTAGTGCCGAACCTGGCTGTCTCAGGGCCCTGACACCGTTGAAATTACCATCGGTCTCTTCATCGAAGTAGTCTGCAGAACCAAGATAAGCCAGAACTTCGCCCGTGTCATTCTCCAGAAGAAGAACAGCCGCGTTGGTTACGTGATACTTGTTCAGCCGAGAGAGAACTTTGTTGATCTGCTCAGAAACCATTTTCTGCAATTCGACATCGATGGTTGTCTTGACAATTTGGGCGTCCTTGGGCAGGGTGTGCATCAGATGAAAGACGAAATGAGGAGCCAAGAAGGAAGAGCTTTGCGGTTTAAGCAAGATATCCTCCTTTAAGACTCCCTCGATGCGCTCTCGGGGAATCGATCCTTGCATAACCATCCGTTCCAGGACGATCCTCTGGCGCTTTTTGATCTTTTTCGAATGGTGATACGGATTGAACCTTTTTGGGGAGTTGGGGATAGAGGCCAAAAAAGTGGCCTGGGTCAGTGTCAGATCTGATGAGGGTATCCCAAAGTAAGTCCCGGCTGCACTCTCGATTCCATACAGATTGCCTCCCATGGGAAGTCGATTGATATATTCCTCGAGGATCGCTTCTTTCTCCATTCCCGCCTCCATCCGGTAGGCGAAGAAGGCCTCCTTGACTTTGTTCAGCAGAGTTCTTTGCCTGGGATGAATCAGCCGTGCCAACTGGAGCGTGATGGTGGAAGCACCAGATACGACCTGTTTCGATTTGAAATTTTTGTAAAGGGCTCTGAGTACAGCCAGGTAGTCCACTCCGCCATGTCGATAGAAATTTTTATCTTCTGTGGCGATGATGGCATCGAGAAAATAGGGTGAAACTTGTTCGATGCTTATATGAACAGATCGTGTCGAGCTTTCCGAAAGCACTTCCTGAAGCAGATGGCCATGCCGGTCGTAGAATGTCACCGAATGAAATCGTTGGCGTGCCACATCTGAAGTTCTGATCGGGAAAAAATAGGGGGTGTAGCGGAAACAGAATGCAAGAGCGGGAATGCAGAGGAAAATAGATAGCAAAACCCTTTTCAAGTTTGGATCTCTCTTCTTGATGGGTGATTGCCTCATCGATCTTTCCATAGGGACTTTCAACACCATTGGGTTTTCTTTTCGGGCGATAACGCATCATTTTTGACGCAGATGCCGGCATGTGCAGTCATGTTAGCTACCGAGGGGATGTCTATACGGTGCATGATGCAGAGAGGGCATAACCCCTGTTTTTATTCTGTAATGTTCACAAACCCCTCCGCACTGGTCCCGAACTGCTCCGGCTCATACATCAGGAAGATCTTCGCGCCCGGCCAGAGAAAGGTACCAGAGGTCGTCGCCCGCAGCATGTATCGATATTGGTAGATGTCCGGTCGCACAGCGTCAGCAAAAAGGGCGACGCGGTCATCCCGCAGTTCCGTGTGATTGATGGGATGTCCCCCATAGCCGTATGATATATCGTGGCCACGAGTTGCTCTTTCCTGTGATGGCGCTTCATATCTTGTGGAAGTCGTCTTCAGCGAGGCGTCGATGGCCTCCAATCCCGCGGGTATGGGATCGTCGATGACCAGATGATACCCGGTCTGCGGCACAGAGAACTCCAGTTCGACCTCTAAGACATCGCCAGATCGGATCTCAACTGCTCTTGGCGGCTCATCTTCGTATCTTACGATCTCCTTGCCCGTTTCGGTGTTCCGGACCGTTCGTTTGATGGAGAATCCCTGATGACGAGCGACCTGAGGTCCTTTCAGTCGGTATGCATAGGAGAGGATGTAATAGAGAAACCCCGGGCCATCTTTGGATATTTCGATATCATGCAACCCCTGCGTCAAATCCGACATAGGGATGAATTTCTCACGTGGTATATATTCATAGCCTTTGAACATATGTTTTAAGACCTCATCCCCGGCAATGAGGATCTTGGCCACATAGTCGGGCGGTTCAGCTTCTCTCTTCAATGAGATTTCCACCAGTCCGTCGATGGCCTTGGCGTTCTCGTATGTATTTCTCCAGCGACCGTTCTTTCTGGCATTCAGAATATACCGTGCGAATTTGGCGATGTATTGGCTTTCCGGTTCCATCTCCAGGAACAGTTTAATGGCTTCGGCTGTGGTGATGGTGGGGGAATACATAAAGCGCCAGGAGAGTGGGAGCTCTCTGGGGCTTTCGAAATGGGCGGTCTGGGCAGTGACGAACATCCCGTTCTTTATTTCTTCCAGCAATATAGACGCCTCCTTTTTCCAAGATGGCGATTGGAAAAGAAGATAAGCCAAACTGATCTGGGCGCCGTAGCTCAAATCATTTCTTCGGTTGAAATACTCTTCGAAATAGGTCTCATCCTTTCTCCCCAAATAGTGGAGCCCCATCAGGATATTAATTCTGTATTCCGCCAGCGCTGGCCAGCTACGGAAAGAATAGCAGGGTTTCCTCATTGTCTCGTCCAGAAAACCGGTCAATCTCTCGACAACATCATCCGAGATTTCGTAACCCAGCTGGTGGCATCGCTTAAAAAGATACGCTACGTAAGGTGAGAGATAGCAATCGGGCTCGTCGCTGGTCGGCCAGAATTTGAATCCTCCATCGCTGTGCTGCATCAAGAGAACTTTTCTGATGTTAGCCTCGATGACTCGATCAACGGGTTTGACCGCCTGTAAAGCGAAACCATATTTTTCCGAGAGATATTTCAACTGGATGAGAGCCAACAGACGACTCAGAGTTTGCTCTAAACAGCCGTACGGGTAGTTCACCAAGTAATTGGCTCCTTCACCAATATTCGTCAATGCCGTGCTGGAAAGGAGGATGTTCAAACCCCCTGTATCCATTCTGATGGAATCATCGATCTTGATCTTCTGCAGAAAGGCAGCCTTCGTTTCTCCAACGGCGACCACCGTCTCCGTGGCCACAAGGTCCTGAATTTCCAGCGAGATTTGCAAGGCATCCGCTTCTGAAATGTTTGTTCCCTCGTATGTGCCATTGAAGTAGGCAGTGAATTTGAGCACGGACTCTCCAATCCCTTTGGCCTTGAAGGCAAAGAGAACCGCCTTGGATTCGCCGGGCTCGATATGCACCCCTGGTCGTTCCGCCAGGTCGTCCTCTGAGACGATGGACTGACCTGATATCTCCGGTTTCACAGCCACTACTCCATCGGCTTCTGTCAGATTTGTCACCGCCACGCCGGATAGAAATCGATCGCCGATTCTGGCAAACCTGGGAAGAACAGCTCTTAGTATGAATGGCTGGGTGACCACTATCTTCTCGTCACCGTATCCAAACAGATGCTCCTCACCCACGGCCACCACCATGATCCTCCAGGTGGTCAAATTATCGGGCATTTTGAGATGAAAACTCGCCTGTCCGGTCTCATCGGTGACCAGGCTGGGATTGTAATAGGCCAATTTCACAAATTCCTTTCGTACCCGAGGACCAATAGCTCCTTCCATCAATCCACCACCATAACCTGTTCCTTTTTGGAGCAACGCTTGCTCGGCGATGACAAAAGGTCGGTTGTCATTGATACGAGCGGAGAGCCCTCGGTGCTGATAAACCACTTTCACCAGATCCGGCGGTGTATATCCAGTGAGGGACAGGACCGCTTCGTCGACAACCATCACGGTCAATTCGCTGCGATGCCCCTGTTGATCTGTACGCTTGACCTGGATGTCCACGCGCAACTCTTCCCCTGGTTTTGTCTTTTCTTGAGCTGGTTGTACTACGACATCGAGATACCTATCCGAAAGGGAGACCCGGAATCCGGCTACCCCGATTCTTTCCATGTGCTTTCCCACCTCTTCCTGCACAGGCACGATGGGGTCTCCCAGCCGGCAAAGGGCCGCTCCCACGTATGCATTAGGCAGCATTTCCTCGGTAACCTGGAAAGTATAAGTATATCCGCCGCCTTTGGTCTTCTCCGTATCCTGCAAGAAGATTTTCTCTCGGGATACGGTTAGGAAAAGTTCAGCTTCCGGAAAGGGGGATTGGATAAAGACAGTGGCCTCATCGCCCACCCCATATTCCTCTTTATCCAGGATAATTTCCAGTTTATCGTCTCCCTTCTCCTCCCAGGGGACGTAATCCTCACCGGCCACCCAGAGAGGTCTCGCTGCCGCCGTGCCGCTATCGGGTTTATTCTTCAGCTGGGCCAGAATCATATAAGAACCAGCCTCTTGAGGAGAAAAGGCCACCTTGACGGGTTCCGCACCGCTCTTTGCCTCTTTGCTATCGACCTCCTTTTTCACCACAGCGTGTTCCATTCTGAACTTGCCATCGGGGGTTTCGGTTTTGACAGAGTGATACTCTCTTTTGATCAGTTTCACCCTCAGCGGAATACCCCTTAATAGCTCACCTTCAGGGGAAGAAACGATAAGCGAAACATCCAGGGTATCTTTCTTGGCAACGATCCAGTTGGACAGTTTCATGCCGATAAGACGACGGTCAGGAAGCAAAGTAAGGCTTTTGTTGGCAGAGATGGTCTGTTTGGAGACATCTTCGACTTCCACGTCGCAAAGATAGGTCATGGGATAGGGGACATCGTCGGAGCGTAGTTTTATGGTCTTCTTTCCGAGACCCTTCTTGTCCAAGTCGATGGTTTCTTGGAGATATCTTCCTGAGAGGGAAACTTTCTTCTCTGCCAGATATTCCGGTATTCCAAAGGAGAAACCCTTCCAACCTTTGGGTCGGAAATGAGTTCTTCTTCTGGTGATATTGAGGGAGGAACTGGCCTCGGACATGGGCGCGCCAAAATAGTACTTGCCCTCCCAGGAGATATCAATTGGCTCTTTGGGCAAGGCGATTTTCTTGTTGATATCCATGGTCACTTCAAACTCCGGTACCCGGAATTCGGCTAACCTGAACTGGCCGCGAAATTTTAAATCTTCATGAGGGGTTTCCGCTACCACTCGATACGTCCCTAAGGGCTGTCCCTCTTTGGTGGGAATGTCGAAGTGGAACGTTCCAAAATCATTTACCTCAACTGTACCGATCTCCCTCTCGGCACCTTGAGGATCACGAAGTTTGATGGTATATTCCAGACCTTCCCCACTCAGAAGCTGGCCATAGAGCAGATATCTGGAAACCCCTTTCATCTTTACCGTATCCCCTGGTCGGTATAGATACTGGTCTGAGAAGATGGTTCCGCGAGAGAGAGGACGTTCCGCCTCCCAGTCGGCCACCTGGCCAAACCGCCATATTGAAGGATTGCCGCCTTTCGTGGTCTGGAGAAAAGTCCAGTCATCCCCTTTTTCGGCGATGATCAACAATCGAGGCGGTTCTGTGAAGCCGAATCTTTCCTGGTCGTATAGGATATCATCGGGATCCGCCTCTGGGGGATAGAGGGCGTTGAGGGTCTTATTTCGTATTCTCCGTTTTGTGCATTGGGCCATCTCTTCGGCTGACAGCCGAAGAAAGCCATTGGCATCTGTCAGGCCTTCAAAGCATGGGGTTATTTTCGTTTTGTGCCGGTCGGTGATCAGATCCCAGATTTTCTCCAATCGGGGCAGATCGTCTTCGCGGTACATTCTGATTGTGGCCTCAGAGATGGATTGGCCATCGGTGAGTTGGTTCAATTTAACGATTCCAACGGTGGGATGAAACTGCGTGTACAGGCCCATATTTGTAC
>DAOVRJ010000116.1 GCA_030628225.1 Candidatus Zixiibacteriota bacterium
CCACTACACCCAGCTCCAGGGCCTGTTCGGCAGTCACCGACTCGCTTTCCCGAACGGCTCTCTCCGCCCAGTCGGCATCGCGTCCCCTCTCGCTGGCGATGCTTCTGATGTAGGAAACGGCATCGTTGGTCACTTTCTCCTTCATGGTATCGTCCATCTCCCGGCCCATGGTCACGGGATGGGCGGCCCCGATATTGGTTCCCGGGGCCATGGCCGCCAGATGGGCAGCCAGGGTGATGAACACCCCGGCGGATGCATCCTGGGCGCCAGCGGGAGAGACATACACCACCACCACAATGGGGGCGTTCAGCATCTTCTTGACGATGGACCGCATAGATTCCATCAGCCCGCCGGGAGTATCCAGCTCTATTATGAGGCAGACAGAGCCGTCCTCGACGGCGCGGTCTATGCTCTCCTGGATAAAACGGGCTGTCACCGGGCTGATCACGCCCTCGACGCGGATGATATCCACTCTCTCCGCGGCCGAGACCGCTGCGCCGAAGGCCAGAGTCACGAACAGACAGAAGGTGAGGATCCTAAGCACCCTTTTTCCCCAGGCACTTTCTGTGGACAAATTTATCACCTCCTCAGGTTCGAAAGCAGATTAGCTTGATCTCGGTCATCTCCTCGACGGCATATTTGAGCCCCTCTCGACCAAAGCCGCTCATCTTCATTCCCCCATAGGGCATGTGGTCTACACGGAAGGTGGGAACCTCGTTGATCATCACCCCACCCACCTGAATTCGCCGGGCCGCCTGCAGAGCACTGGCCAGATCCCTGGTGAAAATCCCGCCCTGCAGACCGTATTGGGAATCGTTGACCAGGGCAATGGCCTGGTCCAGGTCCTGCACATCGTTGATCACCATCAGGGGAGCAAAGGCCTCTTCCCGGCAAACCTCACAATCGTGAGGGACCTTCCGCAAAACCGTCGGCTGGAAAAAAGCTCCCTCCCTCTGACCACCACACACCAGCTCGCCTCCCTGCTCCAGCGCCTCCAGGACCCAGCTTTCAGCTCTCTTTGCTGCAGAAACGGAGATCATGGGGCCCATATCGGTGTCCTCTTTCAGGGGATCTCCCACCTTCAATTTCTCGGTTCGGGAGATCACCGCGCTCACCAGGCTTTCCAAAGCTCCCCTTTGGACGTAAACTCGCTGAACAGATATGCACACCTGTCCCGCCAGGGCAAATGCACCGGCCACAATCCTATCGGCAGCCATCTCCAGATCCGCATCTTCCATGACGATCACCGCCGAGTTGGAGCCCAGCTCCAGGGTGGCCTTTTTCAAGCCGGCGTGGGCCATCAGTCTCTTGCCCACCTCCAGGCTGCCGGTGAAGGAGATCATCCTCCCGCGGTCGTCAGCCACCAGGGCATCCCCAATCTCCCTGCCGTACCCGGTGATCAGGTTAAGCGCCTCGTCGGGAAGGCCCGCCTCCAGCAGAATGCGGCCCAGCATCAAATCCGTCAGCGGAGTGTCGGTGGCCGGTTTCAGAACCACGCTGTTACCGGCGGCCAGAGCGGGAGCCACTTTGTGGGCGGCCAAATTCACCGGGAAATTAAAGGGTGTGATGGCCACTACCACACCGACAGGAAGCCTGATGGTGAAACCCAACCTGTCCTCCCCACCTGGGGCGGCGTCAAAAGGAATGCTCTCCCCATAGATCCTTTTGGCCTCCTCGGCAGCAAAGGTAAAGGTCTGCACCGCCCGGGCAATTTCTCCCCGGGCCTCCCGAATGGTCTTGCCCACCTCCTTGGCCAGGGTCAGAGACAATTCCTCTCCCCCGGCCGCAATACCCCGGGCAGTCCGCTGAAGGATCTGGTACCGCTGTTCAGCAGACAGCTCAGCCATCTGTTTCACGCCTCTGCTGGCACTGGCCAGAGCGATATCCACGTCTTTAAGATCCGACCGGGGCACCTGGCCGATAACTTCTCCGCTGAAAGGATTGGTCACGGGTATGGTTCGATCTCTATCCACCCACTGACCGCCTATCAGCATCTGCATTCGAGTACCTCCGGAAAACCGGAAAGAAAATTACATCTCGTGGCCATCTTTCTCCCCACCAAGGGCTGCTTATCTCATCCAGGCTTCCTCGCTCTGGCCAGCGATGAAAACCTGGTTTCGACCCAGCTTCTTGGCCCTATAAAGCGCCTCATCCGCCCTCTCCACCAGATCTTTCCTCCTGTCGGCATCCTGCGGATAGCCAGCTACCCCGATGCTGACCGTCAGCCGTTTCTGTGGTTGGATCTGACCGTGGGGAAATTTGTAGTCTTCGATTCTCTTCCGGATCCTCTCGGCCACCTTCCAGGCACCCATTTTATCCGTCTCGGTCAGGATGATGACGAATTCCTCCCCACCATAGCGAGCCAGGATGTCGATGTCCCTGACCTCGGCGCTGAGCAGCTGGGCGACAACCTTGAGCGCCTTATCTCCTGTGGGATGCCCGCAGATATCGTTGTAGTGCTTAAAATTGTCGATGTCCAGCATGATCACCGAAAAGGGGCGCCGGTGACGATGGCTGCGGCTCTCCTCGGCCCGCAGACAGTCCTGAAAATGCCGGTGGTTGAAGAGCCCGGTGAGGCCATCGGTGATGGAGTGCTGCTTGGCATTCTGGTAACGCTGGGCATTCCCGATGGCCATGGTCATCTGATCGCTCAGGGAGTTCCAGAACAGCTCATCCTGATCCGCCAAAACCGCTTCCTGGTGACCCACGATAACCAGCAGTCCAATAAGCTTATCCTTAACCTTTAAAGGAAGAAAGGCACTAAACCGGGGGCTCTCGAAGAATGTCTCCCGTCCATGGTTTGTCTCCAGCTTATCGGAGATCACCGGCTTGCCCTCTCTAGCAGCCTGTTGAATAATATGATCTACCTTGGCCATCTCGACCATCAGAGAACGGGCACTGTCCTTCGGAGCGCCCACCTTCCACTTCTTCTGCTGCTCATCCCACAACAAGACGGCACAGTGCTGGCAATTCAGGTGAGCTTTGATAATCTCCACCATTTTCTCCAGCAATAGGTCAAATTCCAACTGGGCGCCGATTTGCTTGGAGATCTCACTTAGGGTCTCCAGGGCCTCGGCTCGAGCCCTGGCTCCCTTATAGAGCATCACGTTAAGAACGGCCTGGGCGGCCTGATTGGCAAACAGCTCCAGGAGACCTATGATCTGCACATCGGGCACCTGCCCATCGTATGGACCATCCACGGACATCACCCCCAATAGACGACTGTCCGCACTGGCCAGAGGAACGAGGAGATAGTCATCAGGATGCCACCCACCACCGGGATCGTTCTCCCCGTCCACTTTCACGTCGTAGTCCGTGTTGGTAGCTTCCTGGTGGCTGATAAAAAAGGAGTTGCTGATTTTATATTTCTCCTGAAAAAACTGAAAGAAACACTTCTCTGGGACCTGTTGTTCCCTGGCCCGCCGAAATACCTCTTCGCTCAATCCCGCCTGAGCTTTTCTGATGAAAACATGACGATCTCTGTCGTACAGGCTGATGAGCACCCGCTGAAACCCCAGGCTGCGCTGCACTGCCTTGGCCACTTTATCCAGAAGATCATCTAGCTCCAGGTCCAGACGAAGGACCTCGTTGATTTTGAGAATCTCGGTCAACTGGCGGTTTTGCACCTCTGTCTGGGCATTTCTTCTCTCCAGCTCCCGCCGGAGCACCTCCAGGGATCGATGATCTATGGCCTTCTTCTCTTTCAGGGGCCCTCTTTTCTGGCTCTTCGTGCTCATAAAACCTCTGCTTCACACAATTAAGACAATGAAGAGCAAAAATCTCCTCATAGCTTTCACTTTCACAAGTTACAAAAAAAATACTCAATTCGCGCTGACAAAGCAAGCATTTTTCTTGACAAGAGCAACTGGAATGCCTAGATTTTACAATGGTTCCCTTTCTATTACCCGGAGGTCTCATGTCTACAAAATTTGAAGAACTGAAGAAAATCATGCGCCGCTTACGCGGCCCAAACGGTTGTCCCTGGGACAGAGAGCAAACCCACGCGAGTCTCAGACCTTATCTCATCGAAGAAACCTACGAGGTTCTGGAGGTCATCGACGGTGCGGATGATCTAAAACTGGCCGAGGAACTGGGCGATCTTTTACTGCAAATCATCTTCCACAGCCAAATCGCAGAGGAGGAGGGCCGTTTCGATATCGAGGACGTCATCGGCGGAATTATCGAGAAGCTGAAACGCAGACATCCCCACGTTTTCGGCGATAAAAAAGCGATAAATACCCGCCAGGTGCTCATCGGCTGGGAAAAGGCCAAACAGGAAGAGACCCAGAGAAAGGGCGCGTCAATTCTGGATGGAGTTCCCAGAGAGCTTCCCGCCCTGCTGAAGGCCCATCGTGTACAGGAGAAAGTCTCCCGAGTGGGCTTCGACTGGGAACATATCGATCAGGTGTTCGCCAAAGTGGAAGAAGAGCTGGCCGAGTTTCGCGCCGCCTACCAGAATCATCAGAAAGAACAGGTGGAGGAGGAGCTGGGGGATATCTTCTTCGCCCTGGTTAACCTGTCTCGTTATCTGGAAACCAGTCCGGAAGACGCTCTGCGCCAGACCATCAACAAATTTGTCTCCCGGTTCAAATATGTGGAGTCGGCCCTTCAGAATAAGGGATTAGATCCGAGAGAGGTGGGGCTCGAGGCCATGGACAAACTGTGGGATGAGGCAAAATCTCTGGAATCGAGAAAAAATCCGCCCGATGAAGATAAATCTCCGGGAGCTTCGTAAGCACGATTTCATCTATGGTACATGGACCGGGCCGGGCACCTCATATATGCAATTCATTGCAACTTCTGCGGACCGGTTTCCCCGCTCAGTCAGCAGTGCAGTGCGGCCTACCGATTGCATAACCTCCTACGATAACAGAATGATACACAGAACCCTCTCCGGGAACGCTGCGCCTGCTGTTCTTGGCATGAACCTTGCGTTGAAGAAAGACAAACCTTGGATTTCCTGGAGAATGATAATCGGGATACCAGTTTTCTTTTAGATTATTGATGAAAGGAGGGCTTAGCTCTATGAGATATCCACTCTTTTTCCTCATCCTAGTTGCCCTGATGGGCCTGGCCACGGCGGACGCATACGTGATCAACGGCCTGATGGACGATTGGGGCGTGCAACCGCACATTCAGTGGGTTCCATCCATGAGTTCGGCCAACTGGATTGAGGAGGACAATTGGGGCAGCGGCCATTCCAATTTCCCCAGCGGCGGCGAGATCTATGACGCGGAGGCCCTTTACTGCGACATCGTCGGGAACACAGCTTACATTGCCCTGGTCACCTCCTTCCCCAACATGGGCTACGATTATTCCCTCCCCGGCGACTTCGGCATCGATCTCGACCGGGACGGTATCTACGAATACGGCCTCAAAACCACGGGAAGCCACCAAGGCGGACTGTACGCCAATCCCATCTGGACCACGGCCTCCACTTACTCCCTGTCCAGCCCCGCCCGGATCATCGGCGGCACACTGCTGGACATACAGCCTTTGGTATACAATCAGAGCAGTATCGTGGAGAACGGCTTTCCCACTTACATCATCGAGGGAAGTTTCAACTGGGCCAGCCTGGGAACCCCTGTACAACCATTTAATCTACACTGGACCATGAGCTGCGGGAACGACATGCTGGACTTGACAGTGCAACCCGTTCCAGAGCCTGGCACTCTTTTTCTATTGGGCCCAGGGCTCGCTGCCCTGTGGGGCTTTTCGCGAAGGAGAAAAGGGACGAAAAAATAAATCTTTGCCGGTCAGGGAGATAGAAAACGGGGAGATGATTCTCCCCGTTTTCTATAGCTGCTAGTATGCAATCATTTGCACTTTTTGTGTCTGCCCATGCAATTTGGGGCAAGCATTTTATCTCTTCCACAAAACCAGCTCTTGGAGAACTTGTCCCCATACATCTTCCGTATGAGCAGCAAGAACCCGTAGATGGGCTATTCTGGCCCGTCGGGGCCTAACCAGCCCCCTTGCTGAGCGAAACATCCGATAATGAAAAGAAGCTGCAAAAAGAAGAAAGAATGGCATAACTTTTGCGAGTAATTATCACCGTTTACGGCTGATTACGGGGACTATACGGGGACCGATCATTCTGAACGGAGGCGATTTCTCTTGCGAAAACGAGACCTGCACGTTATCGAGCGGAATCTGTTGAAGATGCGCGGGCGCCTGCAGGAAAATCTTCATCGCGTAGAAAAGGAAAACATCCGCGTTCCACTCCAGGTGGCCAACGGAGATCCAGGGGGATCCCAGTTCCACATGGCCGATCTTGCCTCGGACCACTATGAGCGGGAGAACTCCCTGCAGTTATATCTCTGTGAGCAGAATCTTCTGAAAGCCATCGATGAGGCCATAGGTCGCATTAAAAAAGGCACATACGGCATTTGCTCCGCCTGTTCCAGCCCCATCAACCCCCGCAGGCTCCTGGCGGTGCCCAACACCAAGCTGTGTATCAACTGTCAGAAGGAAAAGGAAAGAAACGGGTTCGCTTCTAAAACCCACAAGACCCACGGATAAAAATGATCCGGGAACAGGGAACTACATTTTCCATTTTCCTGTTCGATAATCCTCTAAGATGGTAGCATGGTCAAAGGCCAGTTCATCGGGAAAGCTGTTGGGGGAAAACAATTGGATCTGCTGAGCATCATCGCCGGCCACGGGCTCACCCCGGGCAGTGGCCTCATAGACAGTGGTAACGGTATGTCGCCGTGGATCCCGCTGAGGATCTGAGTAAGTATGCAGCTGGCGCTTCAGCTGAACCTCCAGGCCGGTCTCCTCTCTGGCCTCCCGAACGGCCGCCTGCTCCAAGCTTTCTCCATATTCTACGTATCCCCCCGGAAGGGCCCATCCATACGGGGGGTTTTTCCGTTTGATCAGAACAATCCCCCGATCCTGCACCTCGATAATCAAATCAACGGTGAGCAGGGGATTCCGATAGGCCTTGCTCTCTTTTGAAACGGTCATGTAAGAATCCTCTTTTCCGCGGCAACACGGCGATTCATCAGGCGAGATGCAGATCAGCAACCGATCTCCAAAAAGAGCTCAACCGATTGTAAACCTGACCGACTCTCTCCGCTCTCTCCTATAGCACGGAAGCTCGATATGAAACCGGATGCTGGATACTGGATACTGGATTCTGGATACTGGCTAAAGACTGGGACTGGAGACTCGAGATTCGAGAAAAGAAAGACGGATTCTGGGTGCTTGTTAAGAACTAAACCTCGGAAAATGCAGAGTCAACCTGGCATATACTCAGAATCGAGCCTTTCACTTACCAGGATCTAGCATTCTGTTTTTCATCCAGAATCTAGCATCTAGAATCCAGGATCCAGCATCGAGTTTCATTATCTATATCCGCCATCCTCTTCATCAGCACCAAACTCTCATCCCAACGCAGAGGACCAGGCAGACAGGATAAAGGCTATTCCAGTACCTTGTAGACCACGTCATGAGCACGGCAACGGTCCTTGGTCTTGATGCCCACCGAGTCTCCCGGCTTGGCCTCCTGTATGATCTCGTGCTCGATCTGCATGGAATCCACCGTTTGCTGAAAATCGGTAGTGTGGCCGTGAATATGAATGGTATCGCCGGAAGCCAGTC
>DAOVRJ010000209.1 GCA_030628225.1 Candidatus Zixiibacteriota bacterium
CGATTTCTTTAATGGGGCGCAAAATGTAGCGCCAGCGTAACGCCCGAATGGAGAAACTGACCATAAAAATCACGGCCGCCCAGATCAGCAGGAGCAGATCGACCTGACTCAGCGATCGACGGATCTCCACGAACTCAACGTTCCGCAGCGCTAGGTACAAAAACAGAACGCTGATGGCCAGACCCACCCACAATGTTAGCTTTCTTTTCATCAATAGTAGCTCGCGAAATTCTATCGCTTTAAACGAAGTGCCAAGAAGAGAATAGGGCGAAATATTTTCCACCAATCGATTAAAACACGCATGTGAGTATATCCGCGCTGGTCCGTTTTCGGTGGATATTCGATTGCGATAGGTGCTTCAACCACATTGTGACCGTGGGTCACTGCCTTGAACAGCAGATACGGTTCCAATTCATAACGGTCCAGCCAGGATTGCCAGAGGTTGATGCGTTTGTCCTCAAATATTGAGAGGCGGATGGCGCGAAAACCGCTTGAGGCATCCGTGATAAATCGCCCAGCAAAAATTGAAAACAGGAAAGTATAGGCTCGAGTTCCAATACGGCGATGAAGCGGCGCTCCAGAAAACAGTCCGCCCTGGATATATCGTGAACCCTGTACAATTTCAGCATTGCCTTCGATGATTGGCTTAAGGAGCACAGGAATCCGCTCGGCAGGCGTCTTACCCGCACCTGAAATGACAACGACTATGTCATAACCGTGTTTAATGGCATAATCAATTCCATGCCGAATAGCGGCTCCTACTCCGCTGTTTTTTTCATTCCGAATGACTAACGCACCAGCTGCACGGGCTTGTTGTGCCGTATCATCGGTGGAGCCATCGTCCACAACTACTGTCAATTCAACAGATTCACGAGGAATGGTTTCTACGACGCGCGCAATCCGCTGGCCTTCATTCCAGGCAGGCGCTACACAAAGCACACGAGGTTTTCCTGTCCCCTCCGACGTCCGATTTCCAATCATCAGCCGACCTATTTCTCTTCACTCTCTAAAAGCCATCGATAGGTGCGTCGCAGCCCTTCTTCCAGGGTCACACATGGTATCCAACGCAGGTCGCGACGTATTTTTTCGATATTGACGACGCGACGACGAATATTATCGATGTCACGACGGTCAATATAAGCAAACTTGGCATCCACACCGACGGTTTCAATAATCAGATGAGCCAGTTGATTAAGAGTGGTTTCCCGCCCCGTCCCAACATTATACACCTGGCCCTCCGCTTTTGCAAAAGTGGCTGCTAAGAGTGTAGCATCAACAACATCATCGATATAGGAAAAATCACGTGTTTGATCACCATCACCGTGGATACTTAAGGGTTCACCTGTCATAGCAGCGTGAAAGAATTTTGAAATCACGCCACAATAGGGATTATCTATGCGTTGGTATGGGCCATATACATTCGAATATCGCACAGCTGTTGTTGAGAGACCATAGCTTTCGTAAAAGGCTCTGCAGTAGCTTTCCCCAGAGAATTTAGATACTGCATAAGGGCTAAGCAAATTTGTCATATCGTCTTCATTAATCGGCAAGTATCTCGGATTTCCATAAACGGAGGCTGACGAAGCATAGACGACCCGTTTGATTTCTGCCTTTCTAGCAGCAAGGAGAATATTGAGAGTCCCTCCGATATTTACTTCATAATCGTCGTGTGGATTTTGAGTTGAAACTATGATGTTGCGTGCAGCTTCGTGGATAACGTAATCGACTTCTTTTACGATATCACGAACAAGATCAAAATCGACAACACTCCCACGAATAACTTCTAACCTTGAATTTGGGGAGGGAAGGTTCTTTTCAGTACCCGTATAGAAATCATCAAGCACGATGATGGATGCGCCAATGCTGAGGAGTCGTTGTACGATATTTGACCCAATAAAACCTGCGCCGCCCGTCACAAGGAATCTTTCTTTCGACAATTCATCTAATCGGTTGGCCATAAAAACCTCTCTCCATAGAAAATATGAATGTAATCACACGAATTGCGTACCGCCCTGACTCTTTAGAGCACCTTGCCGGGGGCTTTGCTCTCATCGGTGGCCGGGATGATCGCCGAGAGGGTCATTCGCTGCTCTCACCTTCCGGAGCTAAACCAACGAATTTGAGCACCCATGTATTGGGTTTCTCCAGCTTATGCACGACGCGAAAGCTTTCGGCATTGGCCTGCACAGCGGGTACCAAATATCGCGCCGTGGTCCCCGTCCAGGAGAACCCATCAACAATGACATAATCCACGCGATTTTCGATCAGGAAGGCCAGCATCTCCTTGGTGTTGGCGGTATATGGATAGTTCAAGACCTGCCGACGGGCCCAGAGATAGAACAAAGAGGGCTTTCGGGCCACGAAGATGCTCTCCTCGGGGGTGCTGTCCCCAGCCCACTGAGCGACCTGAAAATAGTTCTGCCATTGCAGAGGATAATGATGCAGCCGTTCGGTTCCCCGGGCCAAAGCGGTGAGACTGGAGACCACCATGAGGATCATGACCAGCCAGATCAGCAACTTACCCGCCAGGGGAATAAACAAAAAGCCCAGCTTTTTGGCCGTCCTCCACAATCCCACCAGGAAATAGTAGGTCAAAAATGGCACCATGGGGATCACAAAACGCACTCCGCTCCACATCTCAGGCCACAGAACGCACACTCCCAGGAAAAAAAAGATGTACAGCTCTATAAAAGTGATGGACCGGCGGACCTTAATGACAAAACCCACTAAAGTCAGCAGGGTGGCCAGCACACCTAAGATGGGAAGAACCCCCGAGAAACCTTTATGGCTGGCATAGGGAGATAGAGATGGGAATAGAGCTTGAAGAATCACGAATATCCCGTATGTCTTTAGATTGTTCTGCATACGAAGCAGCATGTCGCCAGCAGTGATCTTGCCTAGATCCGGGTTATAGGGGTTTTTCATCACAAACGAATCCAGGTAACCTCCCCCCTCGGATACTGCCTGATTCCTGAGAGCCCAGGGAAGGACCAGACAGAGAATGACCAATCCGGCCACAAGGGCCAGACGATATCGCTTTCGCAGGATCAAAAAGGCTATCAGGGCCACCAGCAGCACAACACCAATGGATCGGATGTGGTAGGAAAAGACCAACGCCAAAATGGAGAATCCGAACAGAGCCTGTCTTCGCCGGATCATACCGGGACCCTCTGATTTCAGGGAACGCTGCAGAGCTAAAATGCCCAGCAGGGAGAAGAACAGAAAGGGAATCTCCGTCATCACCATGTGGCCGAAATCCAGCAAATTCAGGTTGATGGCCGACAGGACAGCCACACTCAGGGCCAGAAAGAGATTCCTGGCCCTGTCCCTGATGATCAGCAGAAGAAGAGGCAGGGAGAGGAGAAATAGCACAGTAGACAGTAACTTCAAGGGAAGATAGCTGTTGGGGAACAGGGTCAGAAAAGGTGCCAGCAAAAGGGGATAACCCGGTGGCACCATTACGTTCGGCGGCTCTCCGGGTGTACAGATGGTGCAGTTCCCTTTCCCCTGGATCCAGGACATCCCCAGGACGATATAAAGGGCGTTGTCCCCGTTGACGGACAAATTGGGATTAAAAGCCAGATAGCTGCAGAGCCCGCCAACGAGAACCAGACCGAGGAATACCCACCAGATATGCCTCTCCAGAGAGCGACTCAGCGAATGGGCCAGAGATGTCTCTCGCGGTCTGGTTGCCGACGCTCTTTTCTTCCGCTCCTTAGTTCTTTTTTTAGTCATGAATCCCCTCTGTGAGTGCCATTAGAGAACCCTTTTGACGGACCACTTCCCCATCTTCCAGTTTTCACCACTCAGCGCCTCTGGGGGGAACGACACAGGGGTTTTGTCCCCCGGAGCAGATAAAGAATGCCCCCCACCAGGCTGGCCAACAAACTCAGCCCGTAAATAAGCAGGGAAAGGCTGACGGCCTCAGAGCTGCTGTGGCCTATTTTGGAAAGCAGAAAAACGTATCCGGTCTCTCGCACTCCTAAACCGTTGATGGAGATGGGCACCAAACTGATGATCACAGTAACTGGGACGCAAAGCATAAAATAGCGCAGGGGAATCCCTAAATCCAGAGCAAAACCAACCAAATAGCTGAAAACCACGATCATCAACTGGTAACCGATGGAGATGAAGAAAACCAGAGCCAGAACTCCCTTTTGCTTTCGGTACAGAGTTAGAGCTTCATAGAAACGCAACAGCCTCTGGCCTAAGTTCCACAGGGAAATCTTGCCGGACAGAATCTGCATGATCTTGAGGGTTCGCCGATTGAAAAAAAGTACCAGCAGGAGAATCATGATCGCGCCGAACCCCAGAACC
>DAOVRJ010000161.1 GCA_030628225.1 Candidatus Zixiibacteriota bacterium
GGCGGATTGATTCTGGGTCAGGCCCTGACTCACAATCAGATCTGGGCCGTTATCCTCGGATTTCTATGTATGGCCGGGACGTATGCGGGCATCAGGGTTCTGGATCGCCGCATCAGCCGGTCAGCAAAGATGCGGCCGGAGATCGTCGAGATCGTGACCCGGTCCTCGCCAAAGGCATCGCTGGGTGGGGCAGATCGTGATGAAAAAGGTGTTCTTTAGAACCGGAACCGGATAAAGCCGTCGTTGCGAATTCCGGTCAGGGGGCTCTTGGAAAAGAGCAGCCCCGGGCTGCAGGGGGAGCCCGTCTGCCGGATCTCGATCTGGTAAGCTTCAAGGCGATATTCCTCGGTAAGCTCCAGCTCGGCCCGCCCCTTTATTCCCGCCCCTGCCCGGCCCGTAAAATCCCCGTGCAGGGATAGTTGAGATCGCCTTTCACCTGCCGGTGGCCACAGACGGGACCAGCCGCATCCCCAGACTATTTTTCCCCAGAAGTTCACTCCCAGTCCCCATTTAACCAATCTCCTCTGAATTGAGTTTCCCTCCAGATTCAAGTGGAGTCGGGTTGTCTTTTCCGCTCTCAGATGGGCCGAGAGGGCCAGATGAACAGCGTCGTTTCCTACGGATGAGTGATGCTGATGGGTTATGCTGGCAGCAGAGCTGATCCACCCGGCAAGATCTTGTTGGCAGGAGAGAAATTCTTCGATGATGAAAGGTCTGGCCTGCTGGTGAAAGCTCGCTCGCAGAGTCCAACGAGAGCTGCCCCTTTGTCCAAGCAGAGTTGCCCAGCCGTATGATCCCAGGCCATCCTGATAGCTGTTATACAATTGCCCGCTGAGAGTTTTCCCCCGGCCCAACACCTTGTTGTTCACTTCCCTAACATAGGGATCCTTTGATATTTGACCGAGCAGGGAGCTGAACTCCCAGACGACCCCCTTCATCGGGACGCTGGCCCAGCTCACTCTCAGATCCTTTCCTCCAGCAGCTCCCTGGTCCACTAGCTCCGCCTGGGGAAAGAAAGCCAGGCCGCTCCGGGAAAGGAATAGACGCCTCCCCAGAGCCCCTTGCGGATCTCGATATTGAGAGATCTCGGCCGTCAAAGTAGGCCCTCGTGCAAGGAAAATGACCCCGTAATCAGCAGAGCCATCTTGAGTGTATCCCTCTACTCCCCAGGTTGTCGGGCCCCGATAGTGGAAAGCTGAGAACTGCTTCCGCTCCGCGCCCTCCATTCTCTCCAACTCTGTGGCCACAGAAAAAGAGCCCAGGCCGAGATGGAGAGTTCTGTGTACCACCTCGGGGAAGGGTGAATACTGGCCCACTTTCACAGATCCCCAACTACCACGGGATAGTTGTCCCTCCAGCCGCTCCATTCTCCAGCCATTCTGTGTCAGACGTCCCTGCTGGGCGTAGGAGAGCTCCACCCAGGGCAGCCTCTTTTGACCCTCCAGGTGTTGGGGGAGGTTCAGCCGGGCCCAGTTATGTGGATCATAGGCCTGATCGGCCAGTCCGGTCACCAGGCCCAGGGCTTTGCTAAGGCCGTCCGGGCCCAGTCCCATCTTTTGACTCAACCCCCGTACCGGCTTGTTCATCTGTTCCAGGGTTATATCCAGAGCCTGCCTGTTGGTCAGAAAACGCTGTTCGGGGCTAAGCTCTTCATATCGAGCCATTGGCTCTTTGTGCCAGGCCAGTTGCTCCAGAAAGGGATACCGGTCCCTGGAACTCTGAGGGGTGAAGATCACAGGCGGACCATGACCCAGCTCCAGGGGGCCGGATCCTTTCAGCCGCAACTTCACTTTTCCGGCCCGGTACTCGTAGTCCACGGGAAACTGTCCAAAACGCACGTGGCCGGGGTCAAAGCCGGTCTCCATCTGGATGACCACCTCCTTCTGACCCGCGTCCACATAGCCGGACCAGCGGTCCGTCCCCGTGATCATGCTCACCGTGATGGGCCGGTCGCTGATGTAGCAAGTGTCTGTCAGGTGGGCGTAAAAAGTGCCCTGTGCACAGGTGAAAAACTCCCTTTGTCCGCTGATTCCCAAGCCGGTGACGCAGACCAAACCATCGGTGGTTATTCCTGCAGCAGAGGCCCTCTGTCCATCCGTGGCCACTAACAGATGACGGGCGCCGCCCAGACCCTCTCCGGAGATCTCCCGGGCCTGGGCCAGACCAGAGGAGAGGACAGGCAGATCGACGCATTCCAATTTGCAGAGCTCGTCTCTCTGGGGAAGGAGCAAGGTGGCGAAGTGGGCCTTTTTGCGCCGGGCCTTGCCGGCTCTGATGTAAGTGTGAGTTTCCCAGCTGCCGTAATGCGGGGTATTCTGGCCAGTTCTCAGGGATATCTGTGTGGGGGACCTTTCCGGTGACAGAAATTCAACCTGTAGCTTTCCCGTCCCCGGTGACCAGGAGACCCTTTCCGGCTCTTCCAGCCGAGCTTTTCCCATCCCATGTAGGACCAGTTGATAATCGTGGGGCTCAGCGGATTCCAGCCGGTCAAAGATCAGAAAATATCGCTGCCCCAGGAAATGGATGGTGCGCTGGATCTCGGTTCCCCGGTATCGGGCTCGCACCGCCGCACCGCTGATCTTGCTGCTGCGAAAGCAGTTAACCAGCTGTCCCCCCGGCTGGTCCGGGGAGAAGGGATTCATGTTGGGACCCTTGCCATCTACCAGGAGCATGTTGTGTCCCTCGGCCCCCAGGTACCAGGAACGGCCGGCACTGATCCTTCCCTGGGGGCCATAGCCTGTGTCGATGATCAGATCCTGGCCATGGGCCTGGAGCACGAAGTTGCCCGGGTCGATGTGTTCGTGGCCGCTGGCCAGGGTTTTTTTACCCTCACCCAAAAACAGCAGATAGATGCCCGATGCGGACCAGCCATCCCCGAAGACGGCCATGCCTCCGTCCGGGAAAAAGGTGGTTCTCTCCCAGGGGGGAGGCTGTGGGGGAACCCGGTCGTCGAAGGCGCAGATGTATTCCACCTCGTTGAGCTGTTCGCTGGTCGTGGCCGGCTGCCTCTCGTAAATCCAGCGGGCTATTCCTCCCAATCGGCTCTGTCCCACCAGAATAGGAAGGAAGTGATGCTGTTTCTGCCAGGTGTCGTCGAAGAGGGGAATGGAACCGTTGGGTTTGCCTATTCTGATCAGCCACTGGGCCAGATCCTGGAAACGGCGATGTTCGAAGAGGTCGTACGCGGTGGTATTTTTCAAATACAGGGCGAAGGGAAAGATAAGTCTGGAGATGTATCCGGCGTAGAAGACACCTTCCCGGTAAGAGCCGTCCCTGTCGATCTGGGCCAGGCCGCTGCGCAGATTGGCCATGGCGGCGTCTAACCAGGCCTGTGACTCTGTTGACCCATAGGCTGGGATGGTCAGGGCGGCGGTGCCCACCGCCACGGCCATGATGGTCTTATGGTTGTTGGGAGGGGCGAACTTCAGATTTTTATAGAGCTGATCCGCCTCGGCGGCCAGTTTTTCCGTCACCAGCCGGCGGTCTTGAGCGGAGAGGTCCTGGGCCACCAGATCATAGGCCACACAGTAGATGAGCATTAAGGCTGAGGCCCGCACCCAATCTCCCCAGCCCTGTCCCATTTTGCCTCCCTCCGGGGTGGTCACTGCCGGGGGAGGGGAGATGTGCAACAGACCCTGGCGGGCCTTATCCAGAAAGGGGAGCTCTCCGGTGACCAGGTAGGCAAAAGCGCAACTTTTGGCCGCGGTGGCCCGTCGGGATTCATCCAACCGGCGGTCTGAGAGATCCTGCGTAAGGCTGCTCTCAGCCCGCCGAAGGACGATGCGCCACCAGCGGGCATAGGGCTCCCGGAGCGTCCTTTGGCGGATGAGTTCTTTTTGGTTTTCGGAGAAGAGCAAGCAGGGATGTTGCTCGGCGGGCAGGGCAATGCCGGGCAGGAATACTTCTTCCAAGGGCAGGAAATCCGCCAGGCCATAGGCCCGGTAATCGCCGGTGGCGATGCTCTCCAGGGCCATTTGCCCGGCCCTTTCGGCCGCGGAAAAAAGTTTTCTCAGGCCGCTGGTCGAGGCCGGTTCTCTGGTCGAGCTGTATTCTTGAGCCCGGGTCGAGCCGGATCCGCTCAGCAGGATCAGGCTGGCAAGACCTGTGACCCACCATTTTACCGGTGAGTGTTTTCCGGGCATGGGAGTTGTCCCTGGCACGAGATTCTCTGTTGGTGAGAGGTGAGAGGTGTTTCGGAGGGAAAAAATACAACCGGGCAGTTACGGTGTCAAGACCGAAATCTGCCGATAGCTATCTGGGCGGGGAAAAGAAGGAAATGCACCTCTCAGGCATGGGAGGGGGGTTTAGCAGGTTATGGATGAGAGGTTTATGGCGGATCTATTGCAGGGTGAAGTCGAGCCTGGTCACCTGGCCCTCGGTCAAGGTGACGGTGTCCACAGCGGCGGTGTAACCCTGTTTGCTGGCCGAGACGATGAAACGATCGGTGAGCTCCCATGTGGCCTCAGAGTAAGGCCAGTTGTCCGGGTAGGAGATGGGGTGCAGAGGAGCCACTACAATCGTGTTGTGCAGAAGGATATTCAGGGGCACGTCCTCGATGACATATTTTCCGCTAGACGGGGTGCTGACCGTATAGGATTGCAATCCTCCCTCGCTGGCGATATTGATCCCTTTGGACAGGGCGATCTTGACCGTGGTGGTATCCCCTGAAAAGACGGCCGTAATTTCACAGGGGTAAAGACCATCGACCAGAACTGAATCCTGCAGGTCCTGGCCGTTAAAATAAATCTTGTTAGGCCCTTGAGCGGTGGAGGCGTCGAGGAACTCCTGCCGCAGATCATGCCGCAGGTCGTAGATGGAGATGCTCACCGATTGTGTGGTTTCAGTGCCCAAAAAGTAGGTCAAATATGTGTCCGAGGTGAAGGGATTGGGGTAGTTCATGAAACCAGATAACGATTGGGATTCTGCAGCTGCCTGAATTCGTGCCGAAGGCGCCGGGGAGATACAGACCGTGACCCCTTCCAGGTTCGCGCCAGTCGAGTTCTTCACGAAACCGGCCACCAGTCCACAATATTGATTGTTGTTGGATACGTTCAAGCCATCTTCCGGACCGGTGCCTTTATCATTGCAACCCACTAGCAATAACCCCGGCAACAGAGCAGCCAGGACCAGGGTGGTGGGCCATGTTTTGGGTTTCACGATCTGGTTCCTTCAAATCTTATCGGTGGTATACAGCAAGCTCGTTTTTTGTGTCCAAAACAGTATAGCACAGGATGATTCGTTTGTCAATGAGAATTTCCGTCCTGCCGCCCCCTTCTTTTCAGCAAGACGATCAACAGGGGATAGCCCACCAGGTAACAGGCCACCGCCTGTCCGATACCCACGGCCAGGAAGGTGGATAGATAGGGAATGCCGCCGATGAGGGGAATACCGGTCATGGTGGGCAGGTAAAAGGAAAGGCCCACGGCATTGACCAGAATGGGGGGCAGGGGGGCCAGCCAGGGACGGCGCGCCCGGGCGGTCAGCAGGGCGGCGATGAGGGTCAGTATGCTGCCCACCAAAACGTCCAGAAGTCCGAAAGGTCCGAAGATGTTGGCGATGGCACAACCCAGGGTCAGGCCGGGAATAGCCGCTGGATAGAGAAAGGGCAGAACGGTGAGCGCCTCTGAAATTCTGACCTGCAGCGGACCGTAGCTGAAGGGGTGAAAGGCTATGGTCAGCCCGGCATAAAGGGCGGCGATGATGCCCGTCCGGGCAAGAAATCTGACGGTAATTTTTTTCTTCATGACTGGTCCTGATAATAAGTGATTCTGGATACTGGATTCTGGATTCTGGATTCTGGTGAAAGAAAAGTGGATCCAGGAATTTGTGATCTTAATTTAGA
>DAOVRJ010000083.1 GCA_030628225.1 Candidatus Zixiibacteriota bacterium
CCCTGGGGCTTGAGCAGCTGCGGCCCCTGGAGCATGGCTGCCGCATCAGGGTGGTGGAGACGGAGTACAGCTCCGTGGGGGTGGACCGGCCCGAAGATCTAGAGAGGGCTGAGCTGGTCTTATCAGCGCAAAAGGAGGTGCCGTCCTGAGCGCAAAAGGCAAAATCAGCAAGCACATCTTCGTCACCGGGGGGGTGGTCTCCTCCCTGGGCAAGGGGATCGCCGCGGCTTCGCTGGGCAACCTGCTGCAAGCCAGGGGGTTGAAGGTCAATATCCAGAAATTGGATCCATACATCAACGTGGATCCGGGGACGATGAACCCCTTTCAGCATGGGGAGGTGTTCGTCACCGAGGATGGTGCCGAGACGGATCTGGACCTGGGCCACTATGAACGGTTCGTGGGTGTCAAGACCGGCAAGGAGAACAACTGCACCACCGGCCAGATCTACTACACCGTGATCGCCAAAGAGCGCCGGGGGGATTTTTTAGGGGGCACGGTGCAGGTCATCCCCCATATCACCAATGAGATCAAGGAGCGGATCCGGCGGGTGGAGAAACTGGACGGGGGCGCCGACGTGGTCATCACCGAGATAGGCGGCACCGTTGGCGACATCGAGAGTCAGCCCTTTTTAGAGGCTATTCGCCAGCTGCGGTTGGAGCTGGGGCCGGAAAACGCCATCTTCATTCACCTCACTCTGGTGCCGTATATCGAGGCCGCCGGCGAGCTGAAGACCAAGCCCACCCAGCACAGCGTCAGGGTCCTTCGGGAGATCGGCATCCAGCCGGACCTGCTTTTTTGTCGCACCCAGCGGAGACTGACCAAGGAGATCAAGGCCAAGATCGGTCTGTTCTGCAACGTCGCTCCGCACGCGGTCATTGAGGCCCGTGATGTCGATTCTATCTATGAAGTGCCCCTGCTGTTCCGCCGCCAGGGCGTAGATGATCAGATTTTGCGTCTGCTGCATATTCGCCGGGCCGACACCATCGATCTGAGCGATTGGCAGCGGATGGTGCAGAAGATCAAGCGCCCCATCTATGAGGTGGACGTGGCCCTCTGCGGGAAGTATGTCCATCTTCGCGATGCCTACAAAAGCATCAACGAGGCCTTCGTGCACGCCGGTGTGGCCAATAACGCCCGGGTGAACGTCCGGCTCCTGAACGCCCAGGACCTGGAGGGAAAAGCCGGGGGAGATCCCCTGAGGGACATCGACGGCTTGCTGGTTGCTCCGGGGTTCGGAGAGCGGGGCATCGAGGGGAAGATCGAGGCTGTCCGCCAGGCTCGCCAGAGAGGAATTCCCTTCCTGGGCATTTGCCTGGGCATGCAGTGCGCCGTGGTGGAATTCGCCCGAAACGTATGTGGCCTCCGGGGAGCGAACAGCTATGAGTTTGACCGGACCACCCCTCAGCCGGTAATTCACCTGATGCCGGACCAGGAGAACGTGCTGGATATGGGGGGAACCATGCGTTTGGGAGCATATCCCTGCGTTTTGAAGGCGGGATCTCTGGTCGGCAAGGCATACGGACAGGACAAGATCAGCGAGCGGCACCGGCACCGTTATGAGTTCTTCAATCGCTACCGCCAGCAGTTGACTGAGGCGGGCATGGTGATCAGCGGCCAGTCCCCCGATGGCCGCCTGGTGGAGATCGTCGAGCTGAAAGACCATCCCTGGTTCGTCGGGTGCCAGTTTCATCCCGAGTTCAAATCGCGGCCCACCGTGGCCCATCCCCTGTTCCGGGAGTTCATTAAGGCGGCTCGCCGCTACCGGCGCTCCCGGCTGGAGGCCGAGACCCCGGCTGGCAAGGAAGATAGCTCGTGACCAGAACTGTTAAGATCGGGCAGATGGAGATTGGCCGCGGCCATCCCCTGGCCCTCATAGCCGGCCCCTGCGTGGTAGAGAGCGAGCAGATCGTTCTGCAGACGGCCCGCATGGTCAAGGAGACGGCTGAGAAGGTGGACGTGCCGGTCATCTTCAAGGCCTCCTACGCCAAGGCCAACCGACTGAGAGGCGAGTCATATGCTGGGCCGGGTTTGCAGGAGGGGCTGCGCATTCTGGCCCGGGTCAAGCAGGAGCTGGACCTGCCCATCCTGACCGACGTTCACTGTCGGCAGGAGGTGGAGCAGGTGGCTCAGGTGGCCGATGTCATCCAGATTCCCGCCTTTCTGTGCCGGCAAACGGAGCTGGCCAGGGCAGTGGGACACACCGGCTGTGCGGTGAACCTCAAGAAGGGACAATTCCTGGCCCCTGAGGACATGCGGTATCTGGCCGAGAAGATCCTGTCCACGGGCAACGAGCGCATCATGTTCACGGAACGTGGGGCCACCTTCGGCTACCGGGACCTGGTGGTGGATATGCGCTCCCTGGTGATCATGCGCGACCTGGGTTTTCCGGTGGTCTTCGACGCCACCCACAGCGTGCAACAGCCCGGCGCCGGCGGGGCCGTCTCAGGAGGACAGCCTCGATTTATCCTTCCCCTGGTTCGTGCAGCAGTGGCTGCCGGCTGTGACGTCCTGTTCCTGGAGACGCACCCACGGGTGGAGGAGGCTCTCTGTGATGCCACCTGCATGTTGCCGGTCGACCGTCTGGAGAAGGTGCTGCGGGTGGCCAAGAGCATCCATGAGTTAATTGAGTAGGGCTGCGTAGGCTGGATGCTGGATGAAAAGATAGAACCGATCCTGGATCTTAGATCCTGGATGCTGGTTAAAGGCGAGAGGGACGGGGTATGATATCATTCCGAGTTCCGCGCTCCGAGTTCCAAACTCATTCTTACATCCCTGATCTCTCTTCTCTACACTAAGGAGGTGTCACCATCGGTCTGACCCTCGGTCAGAAGGCTGCCCGGGTGAAACTGCTCATCCTGGATGTGGACGGCGTGCTCACCGGCGGGGAGATCATTCACGGATCCGGGGGCATGGAGCTGAAGCATTTCTGCACCCGGGACGGGATGGCCATTGCCCAGGCCCATCGGGCAGGTCTGGCGGTGGCTTTCATCACCGGCAGGGCCTCCGAGGCGGTGATGGCCAGAGCTGCTGAGCTGGGGGTCAAGGATCTCTTTCAGGGATGCGCGGATAAACTGGAGGCTTACCGCAGCCTTTTAAAAAAATATAATCTGGGTGACGATCAGGTAACCTTTGTGGGGGACGATCTTGTGGATTTACCGGCCATGAGCAGGGCTGGTTTAAAGGTGGCCGTGGCCAATGCCAGTGGTGAGCTGAAGGCGGTGGCCGATTACGTGACCATCGCCAGCGGAGGGCGGGGGGCTGTGCGGGAGATTGTGGATTTTCTGCTGGGCTGGAAGGAGAGAGAGGAGCCGGCGACCGTTGAGAGAGAGTAAAGCTAACGATAGGGACATGATCAGCATTGAGGGAGCCCGTCAGGTCATCAGGGAAGAGGCCGAGGCAGTGCTGCGGCTGGAGGACAGAATTGGCTCCGATTTCGAGAGGGCCGTGGAGCTCATCTTGGGTTGCAAGGGAAGGGTGATCGTCACCGGCATGGGGAAATCCGGGCACATCGGCCGAAAGATCGCCGCCACCTTAACCAGCACGGGCACGGCCGCCTTTTTTCTGCACCCCGCCGAGGGTATGCACGGAGACCTGGGCATCGTTCAGCGGAACGACTGCATCATCGCCATCTCGAAGAGCGGGGAGACGAACGAGTTCCATTTGCTGCTGCCCATCTTCAAGCGGCTGGGTGTGCCCATCGTGGCCATCACCGGCAACGTCAGCTCTCCCCTGGCCCAGAAGAGCGATGCGGTCCTGGACGTCAGCGTGCAGCAGGAGGCTTGCCCGAACAACCTGGCGCCCACATGCAGCACCACGGCCAGCCTGGTGATGGGCGATGCTTTGGCCGTAGCCCTTTTGTTGAAGAGGGGTTTCAGCCAGGACGATTTCGCCTTTCTCCATCCCGGCGGCAACTTGGGCAAGAAGCTGATTCTCAAAGTGGCCGATGTGATGCACACCGGCAGCGAGGTTCCCATCGTTTCCGACACCGCCAATATGAAGGAGGCCATCCTGGAGATGACCTCCAAGCGGTTAGGAGTAACTGCCGTCGTCGATGGCTCGGGCCAGCTGAAGGGGATTATCACCGACGGGGATTTGAGGCGTCTGGTGGAGAGAACCGATACGATTTTCTCCCTCACCGCCGGGAAAACCATGACTCGCCGGCCCAGGACCATCTCCCATGATTCCCTGGCGGCCGAGGCCGTTAACACCATGGAACAGTACAATATCACCTCTTTGATCATCACCGACGGGGGAAATAAGCCCGTGGGCATCGTTCATCTACACGACCTCCTCAAGGCCGGTATAGTCTGAGGAAACGATGTCCAAAAAGCGACTAAAGAACTGGCTGATCTATCGTTTCGTCCGCATCCTGGTTTTCTGGGTGTCGCGCCTGCCCCGGGGTACGGCCTTGAGATTCTGCGGCTTTCTGGGCCTTTTGGCCTTCTTGGTCGTGAGGGATGCCCGGCGATTGACCGTGAAGAATATCTCCCGGGCCTTCGGCTGGCCAAAGGGACATCCTGGTCTGCTAAGAACGGCCCGCGGTGTGTTCGTCAACGCCGGCAAGAATTTAGCCGACATGATACTCTTACCCCGGCTGAACGAGGCCGATATCGACCGGCTGGTCAGCGTGAACGGAGGCCATTATGTTGACCAGGCCATGGCGCAGGGCCGGGGAGTTATCGCCGTTACCGGCCACATCGGCAACTGGGAGCTATTGGCCGCCTGGTTCTCCATCAAGGGTTTTCCGGTGAACGTGATATTCCGCCAGGTCTATGACCCCCGTTTGGACCGGATGCTCAACGACCTTCGCAAAAAGGCCAATGTAAAAGGCATTTCGCGAGATGCCGGAATCAAGGAGATGATCCGGGTGCTGCGCCGCGGGGAGGCTTTGGGCATTCTGATGGACCAGGATACCAAGGTGCGCGGGGTTTTTGTTCCCTTCTTCGGCCGTGTTGCCCATACCCCCGTGGGCCCGGTAGTTTTAGCCATGAAAATGGGGGCCCCCATCGTGCCCATGGCCATTCACCGCCAGCAGGATGAGACCTATCTGATCACTGTAGAACAGCCTCTGAAACTCGTTTGCACCGGGAATCGAGAAAAAGATATTCTGGCTAACACGGCTGTCTGTTCCGCAGCATTGGAGCGCTTCGTTCGCATGGATCCTGCCCAGTGGGTCTGGATGCACGACCGCTGGAGAAAGAAGATGAGGGGGGAAGAGAAACTGGCTGCGGAGGAAATTTTTAATGCGCCTTGAGTTTGCTTCGTCCATCTTGGCCCTTTTTTTGCTATTTAACGTGACCGGGTGCCAGAAGGAAGAGCCGCCCCGCGTTGCCGAGGACAGCTTCCAGAATGCTCCAGAGCAAGTCATTGAAAATATGGAGGTTATCTTCACAGAACAGGGACGGCGGACCGGGGTGCTCAGGGCGGACTCGGTGACCGTCTATAGACAGGGCCAGGAGAAGAGGGGCAAGAGGATCCGGGTTGACTATTACGACCGAGATGGTCAGCATGTCTCCACTCTTACCGCCAAGGAAGGAACTTATAATTCCGATGCTGAGGAGGTGGAGGCGCGGGGAAATGTGGTGGTGGTTTCCGAGGACAGCACGCATCTGCAGACGGATGTCTTAATCTGGAGGAAACAGATTAACAGGATATTCACCGATTCCTTTGTGACCATCACCCGCGGGAAGAACACGGTGTCCGGCTATGGTCTGGATACTGACCCCCGGCTGGAGGATTTTCACATTCTGAGGAACTTGCAGGGCAGGATCGAGGACGTTCGCCGGATCAGCGAGTAATTTTATCACAGCCCCTTGGTGGGGCGTCGCCCAGCACGGCTTGGGAAACTTATAAATGGCCCGTTTACACGTGAGTAACCTGGTCAAGATCTATAACAAACGAAAGGTCGTGAACCGGGTCAGCCTGGAGGTAAAGCAGGGAGAGATCGTCGGCCTGCTCGGGCCCAACGGGGCGGGAAAGACGACCACTTTCTACATGATCGTGGGCATGATTCGCCCCGACGAGGGGCAGGTGCTCATCGACGACCAGGAGATCACCGGGCTGCCCATGTATCAGCGGGCCCGCAGGGGGATCGGATATCTGTCCCAGGAACCATCGGTTTTTCGGAAACTATCCGTGCGGGACAACATCATGGCCATCCTGCAGACCCTGGAGCTGAGCTCTCAGCAGAGAGAGGAACGGCTGGAGGTTCTCCTGGATGAGCTGGATCTGACTCCTCTGGCCGGCAACAAGGCCTACACCCTCTCCGGAGGGGAGAGGCGCAGGGTGGAGCTGACCCGTGCCCTGGTGACCAATCCTAAATTTTTGCTTCTCGACGAGCCCTTCGTGGGCATCGACCCCATTGCCGTGGAGGAGATCCAGAGGATCGTGGGCCGGCTTAAGGAAAAGGGGTTGGGGGTGTTGATCACCGACCATAATGTTCGCGAGACCCTGCAGATCACCGATCACGCCTATGTGATGGCCGAGGGGAAGATTCTCAAGGCGGGCACGGCCGAAGTTCTGGCCAATGACCCCGAGGCCCGCAAGATTTATTTGGGCGAGCGATTTCGACTGGATTGAGACATTATGAAACTAAGTCTTCAACTTAAACTGCAACAGGTCCTGGCTCCTCAGCTGATTCAATCCCTTCAGCTGTTGCAGGTTCCTATTCTACAGCTGGAGCAGATCCTGAAACAGGAGCTGCAGATCAACCCCCTCCTGGAGGAGGTGGAGGAGATAGAGGAAGAGGAAGAGGAAGAGCAGCTGGAAGAGAAGGAAGATGAGGAGGAACAGGAGCCGGAGGAGGATAAGATTGACTGGGACGATTATCTTCAGGATGGTTACGACGGTGGCTATAACGTGCGGGCCGAGAGGGATTCAGAGGAATTTCCCGAAAGGGTTCCCGTTTCCCGGATGACCTTCTCCGAGCATCTCCTCTCCCAGCTTCATCTCACCAGCCTCTCTGAGCGGGAGTATCAGATCGGGGAATTCATCATCGGCAACATCGATGACCGCGGTTACCTGACCATACCCCTGGAGGAGGTCGCCCGTATCCTGGACGTTCCCACGGAGGAATGCCAGCGGGTGCTAGAGGTCATTCAGACCTTCGAACCTGTGGGTGTCGGGGCGCGGAATCTGGCAGAATCTCTTCTGATTCAGCTCCGGGAACGGGGCATCGATAACCCGGTGGCCAAAGCCATCATCGAGAATCATCTTGACGAGGTCGAAAAGAAAAGCTTTGCTCAGCTGGCCAAGGTCTTGAAGGTAAGCACTAGTCAGGTTCAGGAGGCCATGGAGCGGATAAGCACTCTTTCCCCCAATCCTGGCTTCGGGTATGTGACCGTGGATGCCGAGGTCATCGTTCCCGATCTGCTCGTGGAGAAGGTGGACGACTGTTACGTGGTCATGCTAAACGACAGGAGCATTCCCCGACTCCGCATCAGCCCTCTGTACAAGACCCTGTTGTCCAAATCTGCAGGGACCCCCGAGGAGACCAGAGATTACGTCAAGGAGAAGCTCAATGCCGCTCGCTGGCTGATCAAGTCCATTGATCAGCGTCGTTCCACCATGCTCAAGGTGATGAACTACCTGGTTTATGCCCAGAGAGGTTTCTTCGAAAAGGGAATATCCGAGCTCAAGCCCATGACCCTTCAGGAGGTGGCCGAAGCCACCGGACTGCACATCTCCACTATCAGCCGGGTGGTGAACAACAAATATGTGCAGAGTCCCCAGGGCATCCACGAGCTCAAGTACTTCTTCGGATCGAAGGTGGAATCCATCGGCGGCGAGGAAATTTCCTCCAAGAGCGTCAAGGATAAGATCACCAACATGATCGAGAAAGAAGATCCCCAAAGACCCCTCAGTGACCAGAAAATTACCAATATGCTCAAAGCCGAGGGTCTGCAGGTGGCCAGGCGTACCGTGGCCAAGTATCGAGAGCAGTTGAAAATTCTGCCGGCTAGATTTCGCAAGCGAGTATAGAGGATGGCCTCAGGCCAGATTAAACAGATCTGTCAACGGTTGCCCGGATGGTTGTCTAAGCCGATTCTGGCCAATGCCGGCACACGGAGGGTCGCCGCTCTCCTGCGTCGACTGGAGTTGAATACCGTTTGCCAGAGCGCCCATTGTCCCAACAAGGGAGAGTGCTTCTCCCGGGGCACGGCCGCCTTCATGATTTTAGGGGATGTGTGTACCCGGGGCTGTTCCTTCTGTGCCGTGACCAAGGGGCAGCCGACTCCTGTTGACAGTGATGAGCCCCGGCGAGTGGCTCAGGGCGCCGAGGAGCTTGGACTGCGGTACGTGGTGATCACCTCGGTGACCAGAGATGATCTGCCCGATGGGGGCGCCGGTCAGTTTGCCAGGGTTGTCCATGCTCTGCGTCGTCTTCTCCGAGGTCCTCGGGTGGAGGTGCTCACACCTGATTTTCGGGGAGATTTCGCCGCCCTGGCCACTGTGGTTGAGGCCGCACCGGACGTGTTCAACCACAATGTGGAGACAGTGCCCCGTCTCTATGGCTTCCTTCGACCGCAGGCCGATTATCACCGGTCATTAGGAGTTCTGGAGAGGGTCAGGGCAATGGATTCGGCTATGGTGACCAAATCGGGCATCATGGTGGGCCTGGGAGAGCACCGTCACGAAATCCTTACGGTCATGCAAGATCTTCGCCAGGCCGGCTGCCAGGTCTTGACTATAGGCCAATATCTATGTCCATCCCGCCAGCATTATCCCGTCCAGGAATTCGTCACCCCCCAGGTTTTTGAGGAATACCGTCTCATGGCCCAGGATCAGGGTTTTCTTCACGTTTGCTCGGCTCCGTTCGTTAGAAGCTCCTTCCACGCCGAGGATCTTTTTGACACCTTCTCCCAGAGGAGGAAAAGAGATGAGGATAAACATCACTGCCAGACATTTCGAGATAACCAAAGAATTGGAAGATCACGTTCAGAGTCGATTGTGGACCCTGAAAAAAAATTTCGAGAGCATCATCCACACCCACGTCATCCTCTCCGTGGAGAAATATCGACACACCGCCGAGATCACGATGAAGGTCTCCGGGCTCACCCTGGTCAGCAGGGAGGAATCCGAGAGCATGTACACGGCCATCGATCGCGCGGTGGCCAAGCTGGAACGCCAGGTCAAGCGATACAAGCAGAAACTTCAAAATCATAAGTCCAAAAAGAGGGAATTGGAGGAGGAAAGGGTGAAGACGTCTGAGGAATCCTTTGAGTTGTCCGAGGAGGAAGAGGGGGTATGGCAGGACTGACGGTCGAGGAGCTTTTTCAGGAGAAAAAGAACTATCTGGAGCTGATGATCGCAGGCGACAGGTCGGGTCTTAAGAAAAGCATCTCCGAGAACGGCATCGACCGGCCGGGCCTGGCCCTGGCGGGATTCAC
>DAOVRJ010000303.1 GCA_030628225.1 Candidatus Zixiibacteriota bacterium
ACGCCACCGAAAATTTCGTGTGCCCATGGCTCTATATTGCCCTTGTTGTCCCGTAGGGGCTCCTGCCCCTACGGGCTTTTTCCGCAGAGGCGGGAGCCTCTGCGGGGCGGAAATGGAGGGTTTTTCACGGTCACAAATTCTTTACGCGTTCTTCTCTTTCTGCCCACAGAGCAGCATCGTGCAGAGAGAGATTGGAAATGCCCTGCTCCATCGATGAGTCTATTTTCTGCAGCAAACGCTCGACATTCCTGCCGAACGGGTCCTGCGAGAGCAATTTCCCGGGGAGTGCTACTTGCCCCCGGAAGGCCAGGAGCAATTCCGCCATGGTGATTCGGGACGGGTCTTTTGTCGGCACGTACCTTTCGTCACCATCGATGCCGCAGGTGAGGATGTTCGCGGTCAGCAAAGGCTGCAAGATCTCGCCGATGACGGGCTGCGGCACACGCATCTCCTCGGCCAGCCTATCCAGACCGGGCGCCTCTTTTCCCGCCGCCAAATCCCGGACGATCTTCAAAACGGCCCGCACGCCCACGAAACGGCGGAGCGCATCTCCATGTTGCTTTTCCAGCTCGCGCCACTCCATCACGCCGACGTTGTGTATCACGTAACCGAGCTGAGTCCCCAGAAGCATAATGGACCAGCTAATATAGATCCATAGCAAAAACAGCGGCAGGGCAGCGAATCCGGCAAAAAGCACATCGCGGGCACTGGCACGACTCGCTCCAGCCACAAAACGGGCAAAGGCCAGGTTGGACAGCTGCCACAAGATCCCGGAGAAAACTCCTCCGCTAAGTGCAGCCTTAAATCTCACACGGACGTTTGGAACAGTCCAGATGATCAGCGCGAAAAGCAAACAGCTAAGCGCATAGGGCATCGTTTTCAGGCCCTTTTCCAGGAGCAAGGCAAAGTGCCTGCGGCTGAGGATTTCCTGAACGAGGCCGGCGGAGGTTAAAGAGGCCGTCAGGGCCAGAACCAGGAACATGGCCAGTGGTCCGATCACGGTCAATAGCGTATAGCCGGCCAGCCGGCGTGGCCAGGAGCGTATGCGGGGAACGTGCCAGATATCGTTGTAGGAAAGCTCGATCTTGTTTAAAATGCCGTATACTGTGAGCAGGAGCACGGCGCAGCCCACGTATCCCAGGGTTCCCGTCTGCGCGTTGCCCACGAATTCCATAATTTGTGCCGAGATCTGATCGCCGCGAGGCCCCAGAGGTGAGAGAAAGTCGGACAGGACGGGGGCCAGGTCCAGGTGCAAGCCGAGTCCCTTGGAGATGGAAAAAATAACGGCCAGAAAAGGCACTATGGCCAGGAGAGTGGAGTAGGTCAGGGAGGAAGCTCGCATTAAGAGCTTGTCCGCATAGAACTGGCGGATGACGAAGACAAGCACCTTGATCTGCTTGATCCCAAACGCCTCCAGCCGCGTAAGCTTGCTGAGATCGAGGCTCCAGATATCTTTAGTCAGGAAGTCCCAGATATCAACTAGGGTGTGCTTTATTCTTAACCACCAGGGATGTTTGTTATTGGTCGTGTTCATGGTTTGTCACCGTAGAAAGGCAGAGACAATGTAAAAGCCGAGACTAGAGACTCGTTAAAAGACAAACCGATTCTGGATTATAGTTAAGAGAGTTAGGAGAGTTCAGAGAGTTCCAATCTCCGCGCCATTGAGTTTAGAGAGTTGGAAGAGAATGGCAATGGCAATAGCAATGGCAATAGAAGACCAGTAAGCAGGAGGCAGGAAAACAAAATGACAATAGAAAACCAGTCGGCAGATCAAAAAATGTAGCGTCCTCACTCCTGTGAGGACGGCCTTTTTCAGTCGGCAGTCGGCAGTTTCCCGAACCTCGAATCCCGTTCTTAATGTTTTTACCAGGATCCAGGATCGAGGATCGCTCTTTCTTTTCCCAGTCTCAAGTCTCCAGTATCGGCCTTTCACTCATCCACTCGCAGTACTCGGACAGATCTCGCTGTACGCACAATACTGGCAGGTCATATACCCCGGCTTGGGAGTATAATTCCGGGCGCGGATGCCCCGGGCGGCTCGTTCGATCTGCTCGGCCGTCTTTTTCAGCATCTTGTCGGTCACCTGAACACATCCCACCAGGCCCGACTCCAAAAAATGCAGCTCCACCGACTGGGGGGTGACCCCCTTGGCCTGCTGATAGGCCAGGGCATAGATGGCCAGCTGCAAGCTGTCCCGGGCCCTTTTGTCGGCGGCCTTCTGCTGGCGAACCGCCGACGACTTGAAATCCACGATGGTCACCCCATCATCTCGTTGGTCCACCCGGTCCCAGCGGCCCTTGACCCGGTTGGAACCAGAAAGGAAGCTGAACTCCTCCTCCACCGAAGCGGGCACAACCCCGCTTCTCTCCTGCTCCTGGTAGAATTTTTTCAGAGCCTCTTGGCCGGCCTCCAGCCGCTTTTCCTCGTGCTCCCGGGTCAGGAACCCCTCGTTGATCCAGGTCCGCTGGAAGATGTCCAACAGCTCCTTTAGAGTTATGGACTTGCCGTTGATCTTCTGCTGGAAATAGGACTGCACGGCCTGGTGCAGGGC
>DAOVRJ010000051.1 GCA_030628225.1 Candidatus Zixiibacteriota bacterium
AGAACAGCTACTCCACCCGCGGAGTGGATGAGCTCTATGGCCTCTCGGGCAGAGGATCCTGATCTGGGAACGTAGGCCGGAGCGTGGTAGCCCAGGTACCGGGCAAAGGCCTCACGATAGCTGTCCACGTACTCCTCGCGGACCATGGCATCGGCCACGTGAGGTCGCCCAACAGGCGCCTCCCCGGCGACAGCCATCACCGTCTCCATCTGCAGATCAAGACCCAGCCGGTTGAGCTTGTCGACGATCTTCTCCCCCCGCCGGTATCTGATCCGTTGAAAACGCTGCAGTTCCCGAAGCAGAGCCGGAGCCCGGTAATCTATCAGATACCCCAGCAGATGAACATCCACGCCTTCGTGATCGACGCCCAGCTCCATCCCGGGGATGATCTCCAGCTCCCTTCCAAAAGCGGCGCGAATAGCTGGATCGATGGCCGCCACGCTGTCGTGATCGGTTATGGCAATAGCCGCCAAGCCCCTGTCCAGGGCCATCTGCACAATTTCCTGGGCAGTGTGCTGTCCATCCGATGCAACGCTGTGAATATGAAGGTCAACTCTTTTTTCAACCATACGGTTTGTCTTTTCCCGTCCCGGGAAGTTCCAGCTCACCCATTTGCAGCCTGAGATTGTCGATCCGCAGTCAAAACAGATCAGACAGTGATCTTTCCATTCAGGCTTCGCCATGGGAAGAAACTGGAATTTCCCCTTTCTCAAAAGCTATGCAAAAAGCCTGCACTACTCGCGGGTCAAATTGGGTTCCAGCCTTTTCCTGCAACTCCCCAATCGCTGTCTGTGGTGTCATGGCCTTTCGGTACGGACGATTTGAGGTCATGACCTCAAAAGAATCGGCCACGGTCAATATGCGCGCTTCCAGGGGAATCTGATCTCCCCGAATGCCATCCGGGTAACCGCTCCCATCGTAGTGCTCGTGATGATGCCGGATGAAGGGAATCACATCGGCTAACTGTTTCACCGGCTCCAGCATTCGAACGGCCAGAAGGGGATGGTACCTGATGGCCATTATTTCCAGATCATCCAAAGCAACTGACTTTCTTAAAATGAAAGTCTCCACGCCTATCTTTCCGACATCGTGAAGCAAGGCGGCGATCTCCAGCTGTTTCAGTTTCTTATGTGAAAAACTCAACTCGGCGCCAATGGCCAGGGCGTATTGACATACGTGAACTGAGTGGCTTCTGGTATAAGAATCCCGGGCATCAATTATCTGGCAAAGGCTTTTCAGTAGACTGATGAACTGCATCTCCAGGTTCTTAACCTTTTGCCGCAGCTTAAGCTTCTCGTCCACCACTGGCGAGCTGCCACTCATCCTGCCCCTCCTGATTGGCCATACTCACTGGTCAATAATATATGCTCGACCTGAGAAAACTGCAACTCTTTTCTTCCATCAAACGGCTTCCCAGAGCACAGAAAAGCCGGGTTGCCGAAATTCACATTAAAAAAGAGATCTCGACAACCCGGCCGTCATATCAAGCCCAAAGCAGGAGTTTGAGCGGACCTCAACTCTTCCGAGCTGAAAGGGAACCCCTGATTTGCGCCTGATTTAGACCATAATTTGCATGTATTGTCTGCCCAGGACAGATCGCCTCTTCTGTCCCTGGACTTTATAAGATCGTCCCTATTTGTATCTGCAAATATTGTGCCGTTCTCGGTCTCCCGGAAAATCAAATCTCTAAAAAATGAAGCACCAGCTTTACTTGTTTATAATCATCGCAATTTCATAGAGTTAGGAAAAGATTCTGCCGGATTTGCCTCCGTCCATCTGCTCATTCCTCAGCTGTGTGCCTTCAAGAACCACCCCAACCACTGTCCAATGCCGGGAAAAAATACATGCACTCTCATCCATTCCTCTTTTTGCAAAGGACACGCCAAAAGGGTGAAAATCTCCTAATGCTCTGCTAAGATAACACTTAGCGTTTATGTACAGAAGCTGCACCGGTATAGTAGCACTCCCCGGGGTTCAGATTGCAATTCCCTAATGCAAATTACACGTTCTTCCCCTAACCTTTGGCGTATTAACAGAAAAGGCCGAGCCAGCACTTCTCTGACTCGGCCATGAGAAAAGGGCGATCTTCCTGCGAAATGAGATCTAAGTCACCTTATCCTCAACCATTCTGGAAACAGAATCGTATAACTCATTAACCTCAGCGGCTATCTCAGACAATCTCTGCCGCACTCCGGCCACAAAAACTTCGTCTTTGAGACTGCCCAGGTTGATCATGACGTTGAGGGTGGCCCCCCGAGCAGCCCCCCTGGCCATCTCTGCCGCTACGCCGGCATCGCTCACGGAGTTCACGTTGCCCTTCTCAGCAACCACACGGGAAATCTCCAACAGACGGGCTGAGAGGGAAAGGACTTCCAGGGGAACCTCGGTAGCCCGACGGGTAGCCTGCTGAATGGCGGAGGATCTCTCCCGTTTCTGATCCTCCGTCTCCCTGGGCAGCCTGAAGGCCGACATCACAGCATTAAAGGCTTCGGTGTCGCTCTCCACCAGGCCGGAGAACTTTTGACGCAGATCATCCGCCTGGGACATGATGCCCTGAAGTTGTTCCCTGACATCGGCATACTTGGGTTTGTCAATCGTCAGACGGCAAACCATAGCCACCAGCGCCGCACCCAGCGCCGCGGAAAGGGCAGCCACACTTCCTCCCCCGGGTGCAGGAGAGTCAGAGGCCAGCTCCTGGAGAAACCGGTCTACCTTTAGCTCCATCAGCATCATACGGCTCCTATCTGAAATTCTATGATTTTTTGGTCTGCATCAAAGATCTGCAGCTGACTGAGGCCCAGATAGTCCACCGCCACAGCCACCAGCTCCCTCTCGGCAAGGTCCACGCTCCTGCCCTGGGAGCTCAGATAGTGCCGAGCAGCCAACAACAGGGCCTCCAGGGGCGTCAGCCCAACGATCTCGCTCCCCGTGACCCGGACGCCCAGCTTGGCACTCTCTTTCTTTACCTCCTCGAAGGCCACGTGCGGAGGGGTTACCTCATAGTTGACCAGATTGATGGAAACCTGGGTGATGTCGTGCTCCTCCAGAAACACTCCCATAGCCTTCACGGCCTTGAGGGTACCTGGTATCCGTTTCGCCTTTCCCATCTCGTCGCGGACGATCTGCCCCTTCTCGTCTTTTAGGATTCGTCCGCTTTCCCGGATGCTTTGGGCGATGGTCTGGGCAATCTGCACATCATTGGTGTCCAGGTTCACGTTGTAGGCTATGAGGAAGACCCGGGCGCCGGCGATGATGCCCCCTGATTTGGCATTGAAGGCTGTGGGCCCGTAATCAGGCTTCCACTGAGCATCCTTGAGCTTCTCGGCCAAGCCCTCGTACTCGCCCTTGCGCACCTTGGCCAGGTTTCGCCGCTGGGGCACAGTGGCCGCCTCTTCGTAGAGGTAGACGGGAATACCCAATTCCTGCCCCACTCGCTGGCCGTACTGATGGGCCAGTTGCACACACTCCTCCATGGTCACCCCGGAAACGGGGACAAAGGGAACCACGTCAGTGGCCCCAAGACGGGGATGTTCCCCCTTCTGTTTGGTCATATCGATAAGCTGCGCGGCTTTCTTGGTGGCGGCAAATGCCGCCTGAACCACCGCCCGGGGTTCCCCCACAAAGGTAACTACCGTCCGGTTGTAATCCTTGTCGGGATCCACACCCAACAACTTCACCCCTTTGGTGGCAGCGACCTCTGCCACGATGGCATCGATGATCTGTTGATCTTTACCCTCGCTGAAGTTGGGAACGCACTCGACGATCTTCTCCATGAGCCCTCCTTTCCGGTTTCAGGTGGTCACTGCCTCGCCCTCCAGCGAAACTGCCCGCAGGTCCTCCACGGCCCTCTCGGGAGCAACGGGGTTAATGTGAAAACCGCTTCCCCATTCGAAGCCCGCGGTGCGCATAATCCGTGGTATGATCTCAAAATGCCAGTGGTAATCTTTATCGATGGTCTTCCAGGCACCCTTTTGGGGAACGGTGTTGGGGGCGTCGTGGAGCATGCAGTTAAAAGGCGGATCCCTCAGCACCCGATGAAGCCGGGCAAAGGTTCTCTTGAATATCAGGGCCAGGTCTTTCAGCTCCCCCTCTCCCAGCTGGGAATACCGGGCTTGATGTTCCCTGGGCAGGATCCAGCACTCATACGGAAATCGAGATGCAAAGGGGGCCAGGCATAAAAATGTCTCATTCTGATCCACCAACCGCGTGCCGTCCCTTTCCTCCTGACGGATCACGTCGCAGAAAATGCAGCGCTCCTTCATCTTAAAATATCTGCGGGTGCCGGCCAGCTCCAGCTTCACCTGAATGGGCACCACCGGGGTGGCGATGACCTGGGAATGGGCATGGGAGATGTCCCGGGAGCCGGCCCGCCGGCCCCGATTCTTGAAGACCAGAACGTACTTCAGGCGCTCGTCCTTCTTCAGATCTACGATCCGTGCCTGGTAGGCGCTCAAGATCTTCTCCACCTGCTCCAGGCTGGAGTTGTGAAAATCCTGACCGTGATGCGGTGTCTCGATGATCACCTCGTGGGCCCCGATGCTGTTCATCAGGTCGAACAGGCCCAGGCCCCGCCGACCAAGCTCCGTGTTTGAGCTCAATACCGGACGGATATTGGGGATACACCGGACGAACCATCCCGGGGTATTGGGATATGTGCCCCTGTTTCGGTACGAGAAGATCTCCGGAGAGGTATGATCCTCGCGGCCCTCGCAGAAGGGGCAGTCCTCCCGGTCGCCGTCGGTGTCGACAGGCTCTAAATCCGGCAGGCGACCATCCCCATCGACACAGACGATAACCCATCTGCCCGTGATGGGATCCTTGCGCAACTCAGTCATCCGCTTCCTCCTCCGACCCATCCTCTTTGGCCAGCCCAAAACGTATTGCTCCCGCCAAAAGGGGGATCATGATCTCGTGGTGGCCGATAATTTGAAAACCGCGACCACCGGCCTGGGTGGGTCGCTGGACCAGGTTCATCGTGGGACGATAGTGCCTGATCATGTCGAAATTGGCCGTGGTGAATCCCTTGATCTGCCCCCGAATATTCCTGGCCAGGGATAGCGATTTCAGAAAAACTTCCGGCAGCAGAACGGCCGAGCCAAAATTCAGAACCACACCCCCACCACCAATCTGGGAGACACAATTGGCAAATATCTTAAAATCCCTGTAGCTTAACTCACCTATAGCTGCGCCATCGGCCGAGGGATGCTGATGGATCACATCTGTGCCCAGCGCCACGTGAACGGTCACCGGCAGGGAGAGCCGGTAACCGGTGGCCAAAATGCTGTGATCCTCGTTAAGTGGACTTATCTGGCATAACCGCTGGCCTAAACACTCGCCGAATCCCATCCCGGCGGGAGCATTGCAGATGGCCTTGTTGATCAGATCCGCTGTCTCGCCGGCCATCCCAAAGCTGCCTTTGGCCAGAGAGGCGGCCACATCCTCAGAAGTATGTCCCCACACGGCGATCTCCGTGTCGTGAATAGCTCCGGCGCCATTTAAAGCCACGGCGGAGATAATTCCTCGACGCATCAGATCCACGATGATGGCGGAAAGGCCGCATTTTATCACGTGGGCGCCCAACATAAAAATCACCGGTTTGTTCCTCTTCGCAGCAGCCAGGATACGGCGGACGATATCGCGAAAGTCCTTGCCCGCCAAAATATCAGGAAGAGCTTTATCCAGCTGAGCGAACCAGTCCTGTGGTTTTATGACCCGGGCAAAATCCTTCAGGTGGACTTTGCTCTGGCGATTTCCCATGGAGACGCTCTTGATCTTGCTCAAATCGATCTGCTGATGTTTCGACATACCTCTGCCCGCCTTCAAGATATTTATTTCAACTTGTAGCTCTTCAACTCGGCGTCGATAGACCCGATGAGCACCTTGCTCTTCATCAGCACCGGCATCTTCTGCTCGTCGGCGGTCAGCCACACCGTCAGTTTTCCCTCGTGCTTAAAGACCCCGCCGGCCTTCAGGATTGGCTGCACCACGAAACAGTCGAAAGACCCCGCCGGCACCTTTACCCACTCCCGCCGATGGACCTTCACCTCCAGGGGATATATCTTCTTCCCGGAGTGATTATCCACGTACAGGGACTGGCCCACCACAATATCTTGTGTGCGAATGTAGTAGAGGGTGGAGAGCACGTCCTGCACATACGGCGGTATCTCCATCTCGCCCCTGTCGGTGGTGACGGTATGATTGATCTGATCGAAGTTGGCAAACCGATCAGCCTTGTACTTGCCCTCACGAAGGTGCTTCTCGAACCTCCAGGGGAAAAGACCCCTTGTATCGACAAAGGTCTCCGCCCTATCCTCTACCTTGAAAAAGGAGGAGAAAAACTTATTGGACCTGGCCGTGGATATGATGTGGTAGCAATCCCGATCTTGCAATTGAACGATCTGGCTGATCTCCATCACAGCAGTTCCGGCATTAATGGGCCCGTAGGAGATCTCGAAAACCAGCTTCTCCCCCAGGCCGAAAGCCCCGTTCTCGATCTCTCTTAACTCCCCGATACAGTTCTCCCCGGACCCCTGGCCGGGAGACCCCATCGACTTGGCATCCTGGCCCAGAGAATCGGCTGCCAGGGTATCTACCACCAGAGAATCTGTGGCTTCCGCGATAGATTTGGGGGTGTCCGCATCTGCCGGAAGCTCATCGGCAGCAAGCCCGCAGCAGAACGCCATGCCGCTAAGCGCCAGAATGGTGAATATGCTCAGTCGAACGATTTTCTTCATCCATAACTCTCCTGACCGCGGCACAGACCTCCCCAACGGAGATCAAGGCCATACAATCGTAATACGAACAGCGTTTCCCCCGGCACCGTTTGCATGGCGGCACCGGCGGCATAATCACGGCGTGGCCTGTTCCCCATGGACCCCACCGTTGCGGGGAACAAGAACGGATCGGGCTGAACAGAGCCACTACAGGGGTGCCCACAGCCGTGGCCATATGCATGGGCCCGGTGCTGTTGGTCACCACCAGTCGGCAGCGGGCGATGAGAGCGGCCAGTTCCTTCAGCGACAGGGTCCGTGGAAAAGTCAGCGGCCGCTGATGCATCAGCTCAGCTACCCGAGAGACCACGGCTTTATCTGATGGCCCTCCACTGAGAATGACCCGGGCAACCCCCTCCTCTATCAGCCGATCGGCCAGTCCGGCAAAACCATCCGCCGTCCAGTCCCGGGCTGAGCCGCCACTGCCCGGATGTACCAGAACCAGCCTGGTCTCCGGCTTTGCTGACCAGTCGGCCAGCAGTTCTCCGGCGGTCCGGTCGTCCTTCTGAGAGAAGGCCATGAACGGAGCTGTCTCACCGCCCGAGGCGCCGATGGCCCGGGCCAGGGAGAGGTTATAGATCAGCTCATGCTTTCTTCCGGTACGCCTGTGCTCGTAAACCCGCCGGTTAAACAGAAACTGATAGGCCCGATAGCCCGTTCCCACGCGTATCCCGATGCCCGCCCAGCAAACCAGCAGGGCAGTTCGCCAACTGGGGCGAAGGACCAGAGCGGTGTCAAAGCAGCGGCTCCTGACCTGGTGAACCAGCCGGAAAAACCCTCTCAGACCGGCATGTTCTTCCTGGCGATGATCGCAGAAAACCTCATCCAGATGGGGATGTCCGCTGACCGCTTCCCGGGCATAAGGGCTGACCAGCATGGCGATGTGAGCCTGGGGGAACCTTCTGCGCAGAACGCTCAAGACCGGAGTGGAGAGCAATACATCGCCCACCCTGTCTGTGCGCACAACCAGAATCCGTTTGCTGCTCATGCCCCCTCTACCCCATACCAGCCATCCATCAGGGAAGCCAGCTCTCGGGCGTTTTCACTAAAACTGGCAAAATTCGTTCCAATTCCCTCCTGATCTGTCTAAAAACTCTCTCATAGACCCGCCGTGATTGGCCCATGGGATCCTCAATATCGCCTAGGTCCTTGGAACCAGTGCTCGGAAAAGAGGTGAGCAGATGGATCTTTTGGGCAAACTGCCTGCCCATCCGCTCAATGTGCCTGGTCTGAGAGAGGGTCATGGTCAACACCAGATCCGATTTCCCAAGAAGGTCGCTGGTCAGCCGCCGGGCTCGGTGTTTTGAAATGTCGACCCCTTCCTCAGTAAAGGCAACCTTTTTAGCCCACAAGGATGCTGGATCTTTCTCCACGGCGTGAGTCCCAGCGGATAGAACACGGATCTGGCTGATTCCTTTGGCCGAAAGCATCTTTTTCAGTAAGCCCCCGGCCATGGCGCTGCGGCAGGTATTTCCGGTGCAGACCATCAAGATGGTGACCAATCCGCAGGGTTTCCCCGCTGAAATGTGCCCAACGTCCACCACCCGCCGGATCTCGTCGGTGGGGACCCTTCCCTCGCGAAGCAGCGTGGCCGGCTCCTGCCGGACATCCAGGATGGTGGAGGGAATAACCAGTGGGGCCCTACCCCCGTCTAAAATCAGATCAACTCGATCTCCCAGTTGCTTCTGGACCTCTCCGGCGGTCAGCGGAGGGGGGCGACCCTCAAGGTTGGCACTGGGCGCGGTAAGGGGAACACGGATCACATCCAGGAGGCTGCGGACCACACGGTTGCCGGAGATGCGCAGGGCGATTGTGGATCCTCCACCCAATACCTCCCCGGGAACCTCCGCGGAGGCCTCCATGACCAGAGTGAGGCCGTCGGGCCAGAAACGCCCCATCAGAGCCCTGGCCGGCGGAGGGATCTCTCTGACCAAGGCTTTCAGCTGCCGGCGATTGCGCACCAACACGATGAGCGGCTTGTCTGGCGAGCGTCCCTTGATCTCGAACACCCGGCTCACCGCTCTCCTGTTCAGCGCATTGGCGCCCAAGCCGTACATCGTCTCCGTGGGGTAGGCCACCACGCCCCCGGCCAAGACGATCCTGGCGGCATGCTCGATGGCCGCCCGTAAGATATATCGAGGGTTCACTGTGACCAGCGGTGCCTTGCTCATCTCATCTCCCCGGCCAGGCCCCCCCAGAAAATTTCCCAGAGGCCAGGCAGATCATCGCCGATCTGGCTCCTCGGGCACGCTTATCACGGTGTACACCAGCCAGGCCTCCTGATATCCGAAACGCCGGGCTATCTTCAACAGTTTTTCGCCATCCGACTCCGTCTGGCAGTCGCCCACCCGGACTTTGTAATAGGGCGCGTCATATTCCAGATAAACCTGTTCCTCAAACTTACTGCGGGCCTCGGCCATCATTCGCGATGCCTCCCGCAAATCGTCGCAGAGAAAAATCTGCACACGATACCCCTGTGCCACCCCTGGCCGACCGGGATCGCTAAGCTTCTCCTGGAACCCCGGATCTTGGCTGTTCTCTTGGCCCATCCCCGATCTGCCACTCTCTCCCTCCTGTTCACCGATGACAATAGGCCTCTCTCGATCCTGGGCCAGGGGATCAAAATCTCTCTCTGCCTCGGCCAGGTCCACTGTTTGACCCTCCTGCATAGGCGGCATCGGAGTGCAGCCGAAATGCAGGGCCAGAAACAGAAGGGGGGTCAGAAATATCATTCGTTTCATAAATGATCTCCCTTTATGATGAAATAACGCATTCTTGAATTAAGTTTAGAGAGTTTAATGAGTTTAGAGAGTTTGGAAAGAATAGCAATAGCAATGGCAATGGCAATAGAAAACCAGGAAGCAGTCGGCAGTGGGCAGCAGGCAGATCAAAAAATGTAGCGTCCTCACTCCTGTGAGGTCGAGCTTTTTTCCTTCCGAGTCTCGAGTTTCGAATCTCTAGTCTCGGCCTTTCATCCAGGATCAAGGATCTGCCTTTCCTTTCCAGAGTCTTTAGTCTCAAGTCTCTGCCTTTGCATTGTATTTGCCTTTAACCAGGATCCACTTTTCCTGTCATGCCTGCGTATGCAGGCATCTCCGAAAGCAGAACAAGTGAAGGATACGACCAATGCGGAGATTCCGGCATTCGCCGGAATGACAAAAGAGAGGTTCTCACAACTCGCCTAACTCTCAAAACTCTCTCAACTCATTCATAAAAAGTCCTTCAACTCATCCTTCTCGGCCAACTTCTCCACCAATTCCCGCACATCCTGAGCCCGGCTGGCGTGGGCCACCAGTACGCAATCGGCGGTGCGGACCACAATAAGATCCGAGACCCCCAGGGTAGCGATGAGCCCCCCATCCTCGCTGGCCAGAATACACTCGAAGCTGTCCCTGGCCAACCCGGAACCAAGAATCACATTTCCGTCCCCATCCGGTTTGTGAATGCGCTTCAGAGCCAACCAGGTGCCCACATCGTCCCACCGAAAGCCGCCTTTGACCACCACTACGTTGTCGGCCTTCTCCATAATGCCGTAGTCGATGGATATTGATTGAATCCGGTCATAGAGCTTCTCTGCGGCCCGGTCCCATCCCTCTTTGGTCTTTTCCTCAGCCACCTGTTCCAGGCCACGGCTCAGGTCCGGCATATGAGTGTCCATGGCTTTGAAAATTGCATCCACTTTCCAGACGAACATGCCGCTGTTCCACAGATGGCCTTTGTCCAGATAGAACTTCTGGGCCATCAACCGGTTTGGTTTTTCCTTAAACTCTTTCACCCGGTAGACAACGCCTCCCTCCTGGGCGCTGAGCTTCTCCCCCACCTCAATATACCCGTATCCCGTTTCCGGCCGAGTGGGAGGAATGCCGAAGGTGACTAACCAATCTTCCTCCTGGGCACATTGGACCGCGGTGGAGATGGCGGCCAGAAATTTCTCCGATGGACCAATTTGGTGATCGGCGGAGAGCACGGCCATCACTGCCTGGGGATCTTTGGCCCGAAGGGAGATGGCAGCTAGTCCGATGGCTGCTGCAGTATTCCGGCCGATGGGCTCAGCGATGATGTTCTCAGCCTCAAGTTCGGGGCAGCCTTCGACGATGAACGGCACCAGGTCCCTGCCGGTCACTACCAGAATCCGTTCTCCGGGAATCATGGGCATGACCCTGCTCACAGTTTCCTGCAACATCGTCTTCGTGCTGGTGATGGGCAACAGCTGTTTAGGCCTCTTGGCTCGACTCCATGGCCAAAATCTCTCCCCTTTGCCTCCAGCTAAAACCACTGCGTACAGCACGATCCCACCCTCCTCTCCTGTATGAAATAGCCCTGGACGGGCCCTCAATCAACCGATGGCCCCTTTAGGACAGACCTGCCGGCACAAACCGCAGCCAATGCACATGAACTCTTGAATCTGGGCGCGGCCGTCTTCCTGGCGCACTATAGCCGGGCAGCCCAGACCCAGACACAGGCCGCAGGCACTGCAGACCGCCGGGTCAACTTTGGGGGGCCTGCCTTCCACTCGAAATTCCGGCAACATCACGCAAGGACGACGGGCGATGATCACCGAGGGCCTCCGTCGCCTGGTGGCCTCTTTAACCGCCTTGCGGGTGGCCTTCAGGTCATGAGGGTCGACCACCACCACATCCTTGACCCCTAAAGCTCGACAGATCGCCTCCAGATCGACCATAGGTGCGGGCTCGCCCTTGAGGTTGCGTCCCGTGCCCGGATGTTGCTGATGTCCGGTCATGGCCGTGGTCCTGTTGTCCAATATAATGACGGTGGTCGTCCCCTGGTTGTAGACCACATCCAGCAGCCCGGTCATCCCGGAGTGCAGGAAGGTGGAATCGCCCAGGACGGCCACTATCTTCTCGGCTCCCTCCCGACCCATGGCCTTCTCCAGTCCCAGGGCATTTCCGATGCTGGCCCACATGCATATGCATGTATCCATGGCGTTCAATGGCGGCATAGCTCCCAGGGTATAGCAGCCGATGTCTCCCGTAGACCCGATCTTCAACCTCTTCAAGGTGTAAAACAGGCCGGTGTGCGGACAGCCCGGACAGAGAACAGGAGGCCGGGGAACTATATCTTTTCGGA